>CAXHCG010000072.1:0-8735 GCA_964014905.1 uncultured Candidatus Poseidoniales archaeon
CAGGCTCTCCAGTTTGTTGATTTTACCCGCACTCTACGCACCGTTCCTTAAACGGACGGCAGCAAAGGCTCGAGGTGAGAGCGAATGAATCGGCGCACGGTCTTTTGGTTCACCAACATCGTTGGTCCGCTCATCTTGGTGTCCTATTGGCGGGGTGTTGGGGCCTTTGACGATCCGACTGTCTACTGGGGGGATGTACCTGAACGCATGCAATCGTTCATCGTCCCGTGGATGTTTGTGGCCGCTGCTGGCTACCTGATGATGTTCCAACGGTTCTTTTTCGCATGGACGGAGGAGGAGGTTGCTTCGCTTCACTGGCCTGGAAGCGTTCCGGATGGTCAAGGCGTTCAACGCCTCTTTCTGCTTTATGCTGCTTTCTTGCTCACCTCGCTCGTATGGATTGACATGACACGAATGTACATCGAAGGACCGAGCACCCTCAAAGCCATCGCCATTGTTGCCGTGTTGGCAACAGCAGGATTGGCGTCGCTTGGGTTTGGTGTTCTCACGTGGCCCGCACGAGAACGGCTTGAAGGGGCAAAGATTGCCATGGCGGGAAGTTTCATGCTGGCGATTCAGTGCATGTGGTGGGATGCCATTTACTGGGTCCTCAACTTTGGATTTTGAACACGCGTTGAAATACACCACAGGACGGTTGACCCACATGGACACATCCCGAACGTTCCTCTCGCTTATGGTTCTCCTGCTGCTGCTGGGTGGATGCACCGCCGCACCGATGGAGGAAACGATGGAAACCGAAGAAGAGACCGTCCTTTCACCGGTTCCTTCCCGCCTTTCCTTCACGGCTCCCACGTTCGATCGAGACGCCGATGGCGGGGCGCACCATGACCTTCGGACCTCCTTTGACGGACCGGTTCTCATGCTGTGGGTCGCTGCTGGGTGCAGCGGTTGCCATGACTGGACGGCCATGTTGAACGAAGAATTGGAGGCAGGAAATATTTCCAACACCACCAACATCGTTTCCGTGCATCGCTATCCGGCCTTTGAATCCAGCAGTGACGTGCGAGAACGCTACACCAACAACAGCACCTCCACCTACACTCCTTGGCCCCTGCTCCTGCCCGCTGAATCGACCACGGTGATCGACGTGGAGACCGGGCGAATGACGGATGTTCAACTCTACCGAGCCTTTGAGAACCCAGTCACGCCCACGCTGCAAGTCCTCGACAGCGACGGCCGACTTGCATGGACCTCGAAGACGTATTGGGCCAACGCCAGCGTTTTGGAGGAAGCCTTGAACATCATGGAGACCGGAGGCCAATAACATGGTTGCCATGATCGACCTCCTTTTCTGGTTCTCCAGCCTCTATGTCCTACCCTTCTGGCTGATGATGTGGTTTGCGCCGTCTCATGAGCGAACGGCATGGCTGATGCGGAGCGAATGGGTCTACCTCGCACCTCTTGCGGCGGCTTACACGCTCGCTGTCCTTCCCAACATCGTGGACATTTTCATCACGCTGGGCAGCGAAATGCCAACCCCAGACATTGTCGTGGAGATGTTCTCCGAACGCGAAGTGATTCTCATCGGCTGGCTGCATTACTTGGCCTTCGACCTGTTTGTCGGACGCTGGACATGGCAACGGTTGATGGCCACAGGACAGCCGATTTATGTCTCATTCCCAGTGTTGTTGTTCTCAATGATGGTGGCCCCTCTGGGAGCGTTGTTGGGTTTGGTCGTGACCCGAAATCACGGAAACGAAGAAACAGCGGTTGTCCAGGAAAACGCCTAGAGGGAAACTGAACACCTGCAAAACAAGGTTCATCGAGCCTGAGCACATCTGGCAATCACATGACATCGGTTAAATAAAACCAAAGATTTCCACACGACGAGGGAACCGCCATGATGGTCGCCAGCAAGAAGGCCATTCTGATGATGTGTCTTCTGCTTACACTCCCGCTCTCCGGGTGCACGGGTCAAACCTCCACCAACACGCAAACCTTGCAGGGGGAGACGCTGGTTGAAGTGCAGAACCCTTGCATGAACCCGTCAGCGTCCGTTTCCCAGTCGCTCACATCCATTCTGGTCAACGGGGACGAGCGGGTGTTCCGACTCACCGCTCCAGACTCGGAAGCAGGGACGAAACTTCCAGTTGTTCTTGCCTTTCACGGCGGCGGAGACGCCGAAGAGGATTTCCCACAGCAGAACCAGTTCGATCAACTCGCTGAAGAAGAGGATTTCATCATAGCGTACGTCGTTGCTGACAGCGACCGCACCCCGGCAGAGGGCGACTGGTTCCTCAACACGGCCGCCACGTCTGAAGACGACAATGATTTTTCAGAAGCCATCGTTGACGAACTATCACAAACATACTGCGTTGACCAAAATCGGTTGTACGCCATTGGGTATTCCTTGGGTTCGATGTTCACCTATGAAATCGCATGCCAGCTCAACCATCGGTTCGCGGCCGTCACGTCCTTTGCAGGTACAATGCCGGTCAACCCTGAATCCTGCAACTTGGTTGGAAGCATGGCCGTCCTGCACGTTCATGGAAAGTTGGACTACATCATCGACTACGATGAGGATTGGGATTGGAAAGATGGGGAACACGTAGGGGTTGGAACCATGAGCGACGTCCCTGGTTTGATCGATTACTGGGCGGATTTATCCAACTGTGAAAATGAGAACACCCATTCCCATTTGTTCGGAGGAGACGATGTGGAACACATCGTTCACACCGACTGCCGTGGTGATGTTCGAATTGAACACTATGGAATGGAGGCGCAAGAGCATACGTGGCCAAACCAAGTTGATGGAACCGACACCTTTCGACTCATGTGGGAATTTTTGAGCGACTTCACGAACTGAGCAGCGGCTTAACTTCACCCTGTTTTGGGTGAGCGATTGGCCATGTCTAAATAACACAGGCTCCACATTCCAACCATGACGACCACGCCCTTCACTGGTCAGTGTGTTTCTTGCGAAGAAAAGAAACCCACCTTTCTCTACCATACGGGGGATTTGAAAAAGATCGAACTGTGTGTGGCATGCTATGACGCCTACCTCGCAAAGGAGATGACTCAATATTGGAAAGACCACATCCAAGAAGAGGAAAAGCGCTCCGGAAGGGCCTGAAAAAAGGGCCCCCTGCACGGCCTTTTCGGTCAACAAACGGGCGCGAACCACCAACGCTGACGGCTGAACAATCGGTCGCCCCCCTTCACACAGTTCAAATACTGTAGAGCGAAGTGAACGGTCATGAAAGAAGTCAAGTGTCCAAAGTGCGATTCTGTGTTTGAAATTGATGCCTCAGGTTATGCGGACATTGTCAAGCAAATACGGAGCAAAGAATTCGAACACGAGCTGAACAATCGACTCAACGACATGGAGTCAAATCATAACATGAGGCTTGAGCTTGCCCAGCAAAGCATTGCCACTGAAAAGGAAAAGGAAATCTTGATCCTCCAAAACCGGATTGACAACCACGCTCAGGAGATAGAGGTCATGAAAAACCATGCCCTTACGGAAATCCGAGAGGAATTGCACGCAAAAGAGAAGCAAGTCCAACGGCTTCAAAACGAGAGAAAAGCAGCGGAAACCAGCACTGAATTGCTGGTGACAAAGGCCACCAGCGAACTCGAAAAGGAGATACTCGGCCTGAGAAATAAATTGGACATGGCTGAGACCCAAAAGGACCTTGAAATTAAGCAACTGGAACAAACAAACCTCATCGAAATGAAAGCAAAAGAAGACCTTATTCGCTTCAAAGAAGAGGAAATCACTCGCGTTAAGGACATGAAACTGAAAATGTCGGTCAAAGACATCGGGGAGAAATTGGAGCTGTGGTGCGAAAATCAATTCAACCTTGTACGTGCCACCGCCTTTCCTTACGCTTACTTCGAAAAGGACAATGAGAGCGTAAAGGACGAAGAGGACGGAAAAGGTACCAAGGGTGACTACATCTTCAAAGACTCCGACCCAAACGGCGTTGAGTACATCTCAATCATGTTTGAAATGAAGGACAAGATGGAAGGCACCAAGGGTCAGACAAATGAATCGCACCTTGCGAAATTGGACAAGGACCGTAAGAAAAAGAAGTGCGAGTATGCCGTTCTTGTTTCAATGCTTGAGCCCGAGAACGAACTCTTCAATTTAGGTCCTGTTGACATGTCCCACAAGTACGAGAAAATGTACGTTGTGCGACCTCAAGAGTTTATGCTCATCCTGTCCCTCATACGAAACGAAGCCCGAAAATCCCTCGAAATGAGGAACGAGCTCGCTGTCTTCAGAGACCAGAACATCGATTACGAGACGTTTGAAAACAAGCTCATTGAATTCCAGGAAGGTTTTGGAAAGAACGTTGCCACGGCGAAGAATTACTACGAAAAAGCAATCACAGACATCGACGCCACCATCAAAAAGTTAGAGAAAATCAAGGCAAGCCTGACCACCTCTGGCAAACAGCTTGGTCATGCGAATGACAAGACTCAGAACCTATCAATCAAGAGATTGACCCGAGGCAATCCAACGATGAAAGCGAAGTTTGACGATCTCAAATCCAACAAGGATTAGGGCGAGACCAACGTCATGGACGTGATTTCTTCAGAAGCCTCCACGGTTTGCGGTGCAGCCCTCGTGGTGAAAACCGCAAGGAGATGCGCATCCACTTCCATCATGCCAATCTATTAGACAGCACGGGCGACATGTGTCCATGCCGAAGCCCAGTCCTGCCGGTTTTGGAAGGGGCAGGCAATTGGATTATGTCAGCGATTGGGAGGATTTACCCGACGGTGAATGGCTGGAAAACGATGAGCATGGCGTCCACTGGTACCAAACGACCGATGGGCAACACTGGTATTCCACTGACGACGGATTTCGCCTTTGGGTTGAAGACGACGATGCATCCAACGACGTGGATGAGCAAGCCACGCCCCTGAGCGATACAGAAGATGAAGACGAGATGGAGGACGAGGAGGACAAATCTACGGGCCCAGTGCCTCGATTAGGTTCGGGAACATCGTTGATTTCCATGGGAGTGTCCCTGTTTGTCTTGGCTTGGACCCTGCTGATTACCGCCCCTTCCGTCGAACACACCTTGGATGGATTGACCTCTGGTGCAACCGCAATCGCTCCCGAGATCGACAAGGCGATGATGGAAGCGTTGGAACTTCACCAGACCTTCAACACGTTGACCCTCGTTGCAGCGGCCGCAGCCGTCGCCATTGGAGCGATGAGTTTGGTCAAGAAAACGCCGTGGTGGGCGGTGATCGCTTCTCAAGCCGCTTTGGTGGCTGCTCTTTTGTACGCATCCAAATCGGGCTTGTCAGCCGAGCGGACTCGTTGGGATGCGTGCGATCCACAAGTGTACGCTTGCTACCAGTTGGAACCGGTGTCGATGTTGGCCGTTCATTCACTGTACCCGACGGCGATTGCCTCTCTTGCCGTTCTCTTTTTTCTCAACGGATCGATGAAAACTTGGGCCAATTTTGATGCTTACGAAGAACCAGTGCCCGAGGGCCAGATTCAACTCTTCTCAAAAAACACCCCAAAACTGGAAGGTTTCCCCGCCATCGTTGGGTTGCTCATGGGATTGGCGGTGGCTTCCTTCACGCATTTTTTCGCTATTCCTGCTACGCAGGACGACATTGATGTGTTCGGAGGGTCCTTAACTCCCCAAGGTGAGCTGTTTCAATCGGTCCAGGGATTCAACGAACTGGTGGTGAGCGCTGCCCTGTTGGTCATGGTCGTTTCTCTGCTGACCTTGGTGAAGAAAATGCCTTGGTGGGCCTTACCTGCGTCAATTCTCCCCCTCATTACCCTTGAGTTCCTCACCATCGGAGAAAGCCAATTCAACGGTTGGCTCGCCTTTGAACAGGATGCGTTCTACACGGGTACCTGTTCGATGGTGGCCATCGTCATCATTGGCGTGAGCGCCTTTCGAACCATGGCCGATCACGATTGGGAAGAGGATGACGATGACTTCGGAGTGTATGAGGTCAGCGGCGGTAAAAACCACTTTGACTTCTACGAGGACGAAGAGGAAGACAACGAATGGCGCTCCAAGGTGAAGATTGGAGTCATGGCGTGCGCGCTGTTGTTGGCTGGAATTGGAGGGTTCTTTTCGGTCCAATTCGCCCTCGGTGAAGCCGAAGGTCCATCGTTCCAAATTCGAGACGCCAACGGCGTTCTCAGCAGTGGGAGTAACGATGAACTTGTGGTCGTTGATATGCTTGACAAAACCAACGCTTATTCCGAAGAAACACTCAGGGTTTCTCTCCAAATCAACGAACAAGAGACGGTGGATTGCACGTGGAAAAGCAATGGCCAGTGCACGTTTGTGTACCTTGAGTTGTTCGAAGACCGACGCTTAACAGCCATGGAATCCATTCTCATCTCGGAAGGAGGGACGGACTGGTGTTCCGAATCGGCCGAAGAGACATGCGAAGTAACTGTTCAAATCACACACGTTCGCAGCGAAGAAGATGAGGACATGCAGGTCTCGGTTTCCGAGATTGACTTAGGATCCTACGCCCTCAGGGCGTCGTGAAAAAGATGACTTCACTTCATCATTTCTTCAATGTCCTTTGAGGCAAGAAGGAGCGTGGGCGCCCAAAGGCCAACGAAGATTCCGAGGTCTTTGTCGCCGGTGATGAAGTAGACGTACAGCGAACCCAACACAGACAACATGCTTGCTACGAATCCGATTTTTGTAATTTGGCCGCTCATTTTAATTTCTCCTGTTCTTAATCCCGGCCTCTTCTATATAGTCTTATTCGCTAAGAAGGAGAGGTTACGGCGATTCATGCCACCATGGAGTACAGCGGTAGCGTTGTCTGCAGGTTACTGTGCGTGCAGGAAGGTACCGAAGAATTGGTTAATCTCAACCGCCACACGCTAGCATGGCGGGGGGCTCGCAATAGCGCAAATTGCCCTCCGAAGCGTGCACGGAAAGTTCCTGAGTGCGCAGCCTGACGGGAGCGCACAGTGGAACCGTGATGTGGCAAGTGCGTGGGAGTATTTCCATGTCGAGGAGCGGCCGGGCGGTAAATTCACCCTCAGGAGCGCGCACGGCAAGTACGTTTCAGCACAGCCCGACGGTAGCGTGCAAATCAATCGCGGAGCGGCACCACCGGGCGGCTGGGAAGAGTTCACGGGCGAACCCCGTGCCAACGGTGTCATCTGTTTGAAGTCCTGTCACGGGAAGTACCTGAGTGCCCAGCAAAATGGCACAGCACAATGGAACCGGGATCATGCGCCAAGTGGAGGTTGGGAAGATATTCAGATCGTACATCAGGGCAGTACAAGCCAAGTATCCGACGCTGCCGCTCGAATTCAAAAGCACAGCAAAACCGGTCGTTCCTCCACGCCTACCTCATCCGAAGGCATAGTTGCAGGAAATACAACAATCACAACCTCCAAATCCACATACACGATTGATGAGGGCATCGATTTCTCTTTCACCGCATCCAAACTACCCGATGACGCTTGGATAGGAATCGTACCCGTAGCGATACCTCATGGCGATGAAGCGGTTAATGATCGCCACGATACCAGTTATGAGCATCTTCGAGGCAGGACCAAGGGGGACATCACCCTGCCCAACCCGGGATTGGGAACGTGGACTCTAAGGCTTCATGATACGGACAACAATGGTCGAGAGCTTACACACGTCGCCTTCGAGGTTGTTTCATCTAGACATCAAGAACCCATTGAAATTTTAGAGGCTGTAACTGGTGAACCCGTTCGTTTCAAACTCAACCATCCCCCAAGCCACCACGAAGCTTGGGTCGGTATCTATCCAGCGGGCGCAAGCGATCAGGACCATGGGGCACATAACCAACGGTGGAAATACATCAGGGACATTGATGTGAACAACGTATCGTTCCCAAACCAAGCAGAAGGCGATTGGAGCATACGTGTCTTTTCAGACGGCGGATACACACTGGTCGAACGAAAAGAGTTCACCATCCACTCAGCGCATGGAACCCGTACAACCGAGTCGATATCAGCGGTCGAGGAATCGATTGTGATTTTGGAAGCTGTGGCCCAAAAGCCCGTTCGCTTCAAGATCAACAACCCACCAACCAACCACGATGCTTGGGTCGGCATCTACCCGCCGAACGCAAGCGACCAAGATCACGGAGAGCAAAACAAGCGATGGAAATGGCTCCGGGAAATCGATGTGAACAACGCATCGTTCCCAAAGAGGGCAGCAGGCCCCTGGAGCATACGGGTGTTCTCCAACGGAGGGCACGCCCTCCACGAACGGAGAGACTTCGATGTCAAGCCGCCTGAACCGGTTGACCCAGCCACTGTAGAATCAAGTCGGCGGTCGGCATTCATCGCTTTGTTCATCGGTATGGTTCTGCTCGCACCGAGCATTCCTCTGTTTATCGCCGGTTTGGGTGAGGGCCTCAGCGACGGCATGACCTCCGCAACCTTGGACATTGAAGACGGTGACGGGCAAGGCGATTTAGGATGGGGAATTTATGTCGAGGGGAGCGCCGTTGATTTCAATTCCAACGGCATCTTTGACCACTGTGAAAACATCATCGTGAACGCCACCCACTCGGGAAGCTGGATGTCTGACCCGTGGACGGGGTATCAGAGCGTCAACGCTCCAGACGAAACCCGACAAGTGTTCTACCTCGAAACTGCACACGAGGGGAGTGGCTGCAACAGCAACGATGGCGTTTGGCCCGAATTGCGCCACCACGATGGAAGAGACCTGATCAAGATTGGACGAGCATGCCACGGTTGCATGGCCGGCACAACC
>CAXHCG010000073.1:0-8698 GCA_964014905.1 uncultured Candidatus Poseidoniales archaeon
ATCATTCCGTTCCTGACATACCTGGTCCAAGACTTGGCTGAAGGCGAGGGCGTGGTTCGAATTGGCCTCTGGGTCGGTTTTCTGTTGACGTCGTATTCGGCAGCCCAATTTCTGTTTTCTCCGTTTTGGGGTTCACTATCGGACCGAATTGGCCGCCGACCTGTCCTCATGATCGGACTGGTCGGCAACACGGTGTTTTTCACGGCTTTCGGTTTTTCCACCACGCTTGTCTTTGCCCTGTGCATGCGTTTCCTGGCAGGTGTGTTTAACGGAAACATCGCCGTGGCACGCGCTTACATTGGTGATGTGAGCACGCCGAAGCAATTGGCCACTCGAATGGGCCTCATCGGGGCTGCCTTCGGTCTTGGGTTCACCATTGGTCCGTTCATTGGAGGGGAATTCTCCAATCCTGCGGGCCGCTGGGGATTCTTTGTTGGTACGGTGTTTGACACCTACCCGTATCTCCTGCCCTGCGCCATTGCCAGCGCGCTATCGGCGGGTTCGCTTGTGCTCGCTCACTACAAGCTCCCTGAATCCATCGACGTCGAGGCGGCCAAAAAGAAGGACGATCAACGGCCCTGGGGGAAACGCATGGTTTCGATGGCCGTCAATTCCGCCTCCATGTTGCGCACGGCCAGCATCGGGGCCATGATTTGGGTCACGATGCTCTTTGTCTTCGGTTTCACCGTGATGCATGCGGTGTTTATCCTCTACACAGAGATGGATGTCGCTGCGGGCGGTCTTGGATTTTCAGAGCAGGACAACGGTCGAATTTTTGCCGTAATTGGGCTCTTCGGTATCCTCACTCAAGCCGTTCTTATCGGGCCCCTCACCCGCAGGTACGGTACCCGACGCCTGATTCCAATCTCGATTTTGGTGACCGGTCTCGGTCTGACGTTAATCCCCTATACCCAGTCGTCAATGGCTTGGATTCAAATGCTCCTTGTGTGTTCATTCATCGCCGTTGGAAACGGTGTGTTCCAGCCTTCTTCGAGCACGTATTTGACACGAATTGCTCGGGATGAAGGCTACGATTTGGGTGTGGTTATGGGCGCTCAAGAGTCATTGAGTGCCTTTGCTCGTATCTTTGGACCTCTCAGTGGAGGACTGGTCTGGGAATTAACGGTCAACGGCGGTTATCCATGGGACTACCACGCAGCCTTCCACCTTTGTGGCCTGTTGATGGTCATCTCGGCTGTTCTGACATTGCGCCTTCCTCATCTCAAGAAGATTGAAGAGGCTGTTTGAGTCACTTTTCGAACAGGAATGTCTTCAAGACCTGAAGAGTGTTGGGCTCTCTATGGAAGCAGCCTCACCAAAATGGACAAGTGAAAACTTTCGTCAACGGTTGACGGTGCTTTCTCATGCTGCTGTCATCATGACCTTGGTCACGGTTTGGTTGATACAGCTGGTGGATGTTCTCCAGCCGTTGTTCATCGCGTTGGGCATGTACTTCGTTTTGAAGCCAGGAGCGGACTTCCTTTCAGCCAAAGGGTTCCCCATCATGCTGTCCTACATCACCATGCTCATGTTGGCCATTTTGGTGGTTCTGTCCGCAGCCTTTTTTGCGTATCAGCAGGCCGACGCTCTCCTCGATGACGAGGAGCGAATGGAAGAGTACACCGAACTGCTCGACGAACGATGGGCTGATGTCAAGGGAATGCCGATCATCGGGCAATCCATCCTTGATTCGGGCGCCACAATCAACGGTACAATGGATGACGATCTTGCGAAGATGGGGCTGCTTGAGGAGGGTTCAGGCGTCTCAGAGGCGTTCAACAACATCTTGTCAAGCGTGGGCATGTTCTTCATCACCGGCATCACGGTGCTGTTCTTTTTGCTGTTCATCATTTTCGAAGCCAGTCTGCTCCCAGGCAGAATTGAACGAGCCTATCCTGGCGGCGCAAGCGAACGCGTTCACATGATTCGGGACCAAATTGAGGCCAGCGTCAACACCTACGTGGTGGTCAAGACGGGTGTTGGTCTCGGCACGGGTATTTGTGCGGGTTTGGTCATGCTGGTGTTTGGCATTGACCTGTGGTTCACGTGGGCTCTCCTTACCTTTTTGCTGAACTACGTGCCTTACATTGGCTCCCTCTTGGCCACGATTCCGCCCTTGATGCTCGGGTTTATCCTTCTTGAGCCTTCAATGCTCCTGGTCTTGACGGTGTTGCTTCTTACGAATCAGCAACTGTGGGGGAACGTCATTGAAACACGTTGGGCAGGCCGTGCGCTTGACATCTCCCCTGTTCTCCTTCTGGTCGTCACAGCCTTCTCGTTTTGGATTTGGGGCATTATTGGCATGATTCTTTCCATCCCTCTGGTTGTCATTCTCAAGATTGTCCTCGAAAACATCGACGCCACCCGACCCTTGGCCATCCTCCTTTCAGAACGGGCGCCAACGTTGGAGGAAGCCTGGCGTGAAGCGATCAAAGACGGCCGCATCACCGCTTACGAGCAGCGCATGCTAAGCGAGCTTCAGACCGTTCTTGGCTACTCCGACGGTCAGGTCAAACTCATCTCTGCTCGGATTGCTGCAGAATACGCCCTTCGTCGCGGACGGTTGAGCATCGACCAAATCGGTCTCCTGCGCGTAGGTATTGACCACATGCCTTTGCCGCAGAAGTGGAGCGATCAGTTGGAGGAACTTGTCACTGAAGGAAAATTGTCCGTAAAAGAACGTCTTTTCCTCGGTCGGCTTGTCTTCGCGTTGAGCGATGACGACGAGGAAGAATGAATCAGAGAACTTCCGTCAGGATACGCTCGAGTTCGGTGTTGATCGTCAAGATCAACGTGCCAAATTCTGGAGGAATGTTGGGGTCTTCGTAGAGCTCCTCCAACTTTGATTGGGCCATGGCAATCCGAACATCAAGTTTCTTGCCTTTGTTGAGCAACCAGTTTTCGCAGGCTTCTTTGGCCTGTCGTCGAATGTTTCGTGGGACTTTGGGATCATCGATTTGATTGATGACCGTGGCAACTTGTTCTAATCGTTCTTCGATATCCATGGTCGTTACCTTCTTGCACGCAAAATTGGCTGACCGGCGGCCGTCTTTAAGTTGATGGCCTGCTTGGTTGATTCATGGAGGCGACCAACGAGGCCATCTTAGGATGGACACGAGTGGGTGTGCTTTTGCTTGGTCTTGGGTGGGCCGCTTGGATGGACCACAAGGACCGCCGGGTCCCCAACGAGCACTGGATTGTGTGGGCGAAACCTGCCATTTTCATTTGGGCGCTTGACCTCATGGTCCAGGGAGCGGATTGGACGATTTACCTGACCGCGGCGGCTGTTGTTGCTTATGCAAGTGTCTCCGTCTTCGGGCGGCCGACGTTGGCAGAGGCCGTCAAAGGCTCGTGGATGGACCGGTCGTTTCTCTTGTGGTACGTCGCAGGCGCCATTGGCGTGGTGGCGGGTGCATTGGAGTACCAATCAACGTCGCCGGTTGATGTTCTTCTCAACGAGGGCGACCCTCTCGGTATGCTGTGGTGGAGAACCGCTTCCGTCATGGCGGTCATTCTTCTCATCGACGTTGCTTGGCGCCTCCGTTTGCTCCATGGCGGTGCCGATGCCAAGGCACTGATGTGGGTGAGTCTTCTGTTCCCTACGTGGGCGTCGGTGCCCCTCCCGATGAGCGGTATGGGCGAGGACGCACTGGTTGCCCTCCCCGTGAGCATTGCTCTTCTCATTTGGGGAGGATTGGCTTTCTTGTTCATACCGATGATCATGCTCGTTCTGAATTTCAAACGTGGGAACGTAGGTCGATTCGGTGACCTTCGATTAGCGTGGCATGCTTCCATGATGTCCATCGACGACGTGGCTCACCGCCATGTTTGGTTGCTCACCACCACCATGCAACATCCAACAGGAGAAACCCACGTTGTTCATTCGACCAGAGCCCCCCGAAAAACACCCACTGCTGAGGAGTTGAACGCAGATTTAGCACGACTCAAATCGATGGGAGTTGAACACGTGTGGGTCAGCCACAAGATGCCGCTGCTCGTCTTTTTGTTCCCGGCGGTGCTGCCGCTGGTGTTGTTTGGTGATCCAACCACGCTTCTTATGCGATTTATTGGGTGAGGGCATCAGCTGCCCTTGCGCTCGGCATTCTTTGGCCGAAGGCCCTTGTAACTGCACTTCCTGCAACGGGTTGCTTTCCATGCGTTGCGAGCATTGCACTTCATGCAAATTTTGACGCGAAGCATACGGGCTTCTGCTTCAGGGAATCGTGCCATGATACGGCGACCAATTTCCCCTATTTAACCGCAACCACGCACCTTGGGTATGTTCAAGTTGAACCGCTGCTTCGCAAGACCATGAAGGTCGTGAGGCTACCGGGCATTCACCATGACGGCAACGTCGTCCTGATTTCAGGTTCTCTGGGCCATCTTCTCATCAACGCTGGGACGTCGTGGTATCAGGCACTCCAAGTGGAACGAATCACCGGTCAACTTGCGGAGGAGAACCTTGACCGCATTCTTCTCACCTCCCGGCGATTTCCCGTTTCGGGGGGGGCCGCACATGTCTCGGAGGCGTTTGACGGTGCTCCTGTTCACATTCATCCAGACGGCCAAGCCGCCCTTGAGACGGGTGATTTCTTCACGACTTGGGCCAATCGGTACGACTCAGATATGCCGCGGACGCTGACCGAATCCCTGACCGAAAAAGACGTCTTTCCGATGGGAGGTGGAGAGGTTGTCCCCCTGCATCTTCCAGGACACACCAGCGATGGAATGGGTTTTCACATCCCTCACCTCTCAACCTTGGTGGTTGGTGCCCTTTTGCCCCGAGCCGACCGGCCCACACGGTGGGATTTGCCGGGGGGTTCGCTGATGGATGTCATTGCGAGTTTCCACCGCATGAAGCGATTGGAACTCACGTCGATTGTACCCCTTCAGGGTCCAGCCATTCGGGGTGAAGATCATGTCATGGAGGTCTTGAACCGCCATATTGCGTTCTACGAAGAGGCCGTTGGGAACGATGGCCAGCCGCCGGCTTCATGGGACCGCCCTGCAAGCACGGCGGTGTGGCTTACACCTCGTTCCCCGTGGCCGCTGGAAGAGCAAGAGTCAGTCTAAGCCGGGTATGGGAGGAAGTACGTTTCTCGCAGGCGCCGTTGTTTGCGGGTTGTGTACGATTCAGCCGTGTTTCGAATCTGATGCGTTGAACCGTCCCATGCTCGAACGTGATGGATCCATCCGCTGCGAACATGCACGAGTTCACCTTCGATGTGAAGGCTCGAAACTGGTCCGTCGATGGAGAATACCAACTCCACACGTTCGCTTCGATGCTCACAAACGGACCACACTGCACCGTGCTGTGTCCCAACCAGAAAATGAAGTGTACCTTCCTCCGCCAGCGTGATGGCTCGTATGCTTCCTGATTTCAACGCAAAACGAGCAACCGTCTCCAAACGGGGTAGCGTGAGCACCACAACTTCTCCATCGGAGGTCCCGATCACGGCGGAATCGATCGGACCCATCGGTCCACGGACGGCTAACAACACCGTAGGAAGTCCATCCAACACCGTCCGAGTGGGCCGTCCTTCCAAAGGCTTCCACGACACGGTTCCATCGTTCATGGCCACCAAGGTACCATCGTTGGTGGTTAAACTTCGTACAATTGTCCGCTGCTGCATGTCTTCAATGAGACAGTGGGGGTACTGGTTTCTTTCTGAGACCCTTAGACTGAAAACTGAAAGTGAACGTCAATACATGTCTTCGTTCTTGTTTTCTTTTTTCCACGTTCGATAGCAGGATTTGCAAATTCGGACACGACCTTTGCGCATGGTGTATCCTCCTGAACCCCACATGTCAATGGCATCGTCCACTGAGAGGGAGCGCCCACCGTGGGATTTGTCAGCGAATTTTTCGCAGCCTTTCACGCCGCAGGGAAGTTCGCCTTCCTTTTTTGCAGCCGTGGTTTTGGTGGTTTCTTCGCCGGCATCCTTGCGGTGCTTTCGCGCCCTTGCTTTGAATCCCATGTTGGGTGGTTCAATTCCCCGTTCAATAAGGTTCGCTCGGTTATTGCATGTTTTGGTACTGACGAATCTTGTCGAGGAGTCCATCGATCAGACGAATAAGCCCACGCAACGTCACTTCGGAGACGTTGGCAACCGCACAAACTTCGGATTGCGTTCGAGGCGTACCTGCGGTGCTCGCTGCTTTGTAAATGAGGGCAGCTGCTACGCCCATTGGTTTCTTGCCTTGCCACACGTCATCGTGTGGTTTGATGGTGTTCCAAAGTTGGTCAAGTGGTGTTCGAATCGACGGCTCCAATCCCAAATCGGACATGAACTTGTCAAAATATTCGTCCGGTGCTGTGATCTTGTGCATGTTCAACCGGCGCGAGACCTGTCGAATCAAACGGGACAAATCCTTGCCTGTGATGTCGAACGCCACGGCCACGTCAGGGATTTGACGAGGCAACCCTTCTTGCCGTGCGACGAGGTAGGTGCAGGCGGCGGTCACACCGGCGATTGATCGTCCGGTTACGAAGCCCTCTCCGGAGAGTCGACGGTACAGGCGAGCGGCCTCTTCTTGAAGCGGGGCAGGCAGTCCTGAGCGGTCTCGAATGAACTGGTTTGCCTTGACCAGATTTCGCTCTCGGCTCTTCCGGGTTTTTGAGCGCTCATCGATGACTCTGCGTCGTCGCCAATCTCGCCGGGCCTGCGAGCTCATGCCGTGTCGTGAGGCAATACCGGTGTTGAGGTCTCGAACGTCGATGGTCGTGTTCAACCCCTTGTCGGCGAGGGTGTAGGTCATCGGACGCCCCACGCGAGAGCGGTCTTCTCCGTTGTCCCTGTTGGTCCACTCTGCACCAGGGTCGGGTACGTTCTCCTCGGCCACGAGGCCGCAGTCTCCGCAGGTGATTTCACCCCGGGTGACGTCGAAATCCCAGTTGACCGCTCCGCAGTCTTCGCAAGGGCGTGTGTGGCCCTCAAGCGTGCGGCGTCCGGCATGGTCGGCTCCGAGTCCTGGTAGGTTCTTGGGTGTTTTTTGGGCGTCTTTAACGGCTTGCTTGTCTGGTTCCATCTTGTCAACTCCTTGTTTAGTAGTGGGGTTCAATGTTATTTAAATCCGAGGTTTCTTTGCATGCACTTAATGGGTTCCGGGACGCTGTTTAGGGTGTGGAGCATTCGTGCAGCAGGAACTGAAACTTCACGTGTCTTGATATAAACAGTCGTTCCACCTCACACCCCGATAAAGCGTCCATCCACGGTCATTCGTGATGAAACGCCATCACAGGGTTCAAAGGCGGCCCGCGGTGCCGTGATGGTAGGGAATGACATGCCTGCAACCGTAATTTTGGGAGCCCAGTGGGGCGATGAAGGAAAAGGGAAACTCGTTGACCGCTTGGCCGAGCAGGCAACGTGGGTCGCTCGTTTTCAGGGCGGCAACAATGCAGGACATACCGTCGTTCTTGGTGATCAAGTTCTAAAATTCCATTTGCTTCCTTCTGGCATAACACGGAAAGAATGCCACCTCGTTCTCGGAGACGGCATGGTGATCGACCCGTGGGTGCTCGACAAAGAATTGAGCGACTGGAAGGCAAGCACCGGTGAAGACCCTCGGGGCGACCGACTCTACGTCAGTGAGCGCGCCCACATTATTCTCCCCTATCACCGCTACATGGACGGGCTGGACACGAAGATCGGCACGACCGGCAGAGGCATCGGACCGACCTACGCTGACAAAATCAACCGTGTTGGCCTTCGGTTCGGCGATGTTGCTGAGGTGCTGGGCGATGAAGCGTGGGCGAAGGCGACAGTGGCACGCATGAACGCCTCTCTTGAGGCAGCAGGTTCCCAAGAGCGCGTGTCCACCGACGGATTGGCCAGCGACATTGCCTGGATTCACGACAATTATGCCATGTGCATTGGCAACACGGGCTTGATGCTCGACAACGCTCTCAAACTTGGTGAACATGTTATTCTTGAGGGAGCACAAGGCACACTGCTTGACATTGACCAGGGAACCTTTCCCTTCGTCACCTCCTCCATCACTTCCCGGGGCAACGCCACCCACGGTGCAGGCATCCATCCCGGCCATGTTGAAGACGTCATTGGCATCACCAAAGCCTACATCACGCGTGTGGGCCACGGAGCCATGCCAACCGAGGTTGAAGATGAAGCCGGTGTGCACATGGGCACGGTCGGCAAGGAATTCGGAACAACCACGGGTCGAAAGCGACGCTGTGGGTGGTTTGACGCCGTGGTCATGCGCCACGCCCAACGCATCAACGGATTCACGGGTCTTGCCTTAACCAAGCTCGATGTACTCGGTGGGCTTGAGGAATTGAAGATCTGCGTGGCCTACGAACTGGACGGCAAAGAAATCACCGAACTCCCCCCAACGGCTTCTGCGCTGGCCCGTTGCAAACCCGTCTACATCACCATGCCTGGATTCCCCGAAATGGCCCTCTCTGAATGGCTCGCCTTGGCCGTGAGTGCCAACGATTCAGGAAAGGGCATCTCCGTTCTCCCGACCGCAGCTCAGCAGTACGTGGCCAAACTCGAGGCTCTGGTTGGCGTCCCATGCACCAGCATTGGTGTGGGTCCCGACCGGGATGCGACCATTGACTGCGTTTAATTCGCTGTCATGGGCAGGTGAAGGCTCAAAAGGGAGAGGCTCACCCCTCGCTTCACAAGGGCGCTTAGCTCAGTTGGAAGAGCGTCTGGTTTGCAACCAGAAGGCCGGGGGT
>CAXHCG010000074.1:0-8454 GCA_964014905.1 uncultured Candidatus Poseidoniales archaeon
TCCTTCGAGAGGGTTCCACCTTAGCGTCGGTGGGCATCATTGACCCGTGGCATCAGTTGGTCTTGCTCTCCGTGCTCACGGTGCTTATCTGGGGCTTTGAGTCGCTGTTTGAGTATTTTTACGGTGTTTTGTGGCGAAACCTTGCCCAAACGGTGCAGCACGAATTACGATTGGACACGTTCGACCACGTTCAAAAACAAGGCATGTCGTGGTTTGACGAACGTCAGAAAGGCGATATCTTGGCAATCTTAAACGACGACGTCAACCAGCTTGAACGCTTTTTGGATAAAGGCGCCAACGACCTGTTGCAAGTGAGCACGACGGTGGTCGTTGTGGGCGCCATCTTCGTGCTCATCTCCTGGCAGGTCGCTTTGTTTGCTGTCCTGCCCATTCCCCTTGTCGTGTGGGGGTCCTTCCGCTACCAGCGCAGTCTGGAGCCGCGCTATGCCAAAGTCAGGCAGTCGGCCGGACAGATGAACGCGCTTCTGGAAAACGACCTGTCGGGCATGTCAACCATCCAATCCTTCACGGCTGAAGCTCACGAATTCCGACGCGTTGAGGCGTTAAGCGAGGCGTACCGCAGTGCCAACCGGGACGCTATTCGACTTTCAGCGGCCTTCACACCTTTGATTCGCATGGCGATTCTGCTCGGCTTCACGGCCACGCTTCTGCTTGGCGGCTGGTTGACGTTGGAAGGCACACTGGCGGTCGGCGCTTATTCCGTGTTGGTGTTCATGACCCAACGCCTTCTTTGGCCGCTGACGCATCTTGGTGAAACGTTTGACCTCTACCAGCGCGCCATGGCCTCGTCCACTCGAGTGCTCGATGTTCTGGCGTCCCCCATCGAGATCAAACAGGGCACGTTTGTTCCCAAAGAGGGTGAAGAACACATCTCTCCAATCGCGTTTGAGAACGTTTCCTTCGGCTATCCAGGAAGAGAACAGTTGTTCACCGATCTCCAGTTGGAATTTGAGCAGGGAACGACAACGGGTGTCGTTGGCTCAACGGGAGCAGGGAAGACTTCTCTCATCCGCCTCTTGTTGCGGTTTGCTGAACCGCAAAAGGGCCACACTTCGTGGTGCGGGCACCCGCTGGAGGCATGGGATTTGCAAGCCCTGCGCGCGTCGATTGCGCTGGTGGACCAGCACATCACCTTGTTCCCAACAAGCATACTGGAGAACATTCGCTACGGAAGGCCTGAAGCAACGGACGCTGAGGTCAAGCAGGCTGCTGAAGCTGCTGAGGCCGCAGCCTTCGTCTCAAGTCTGCCATTGGGGTGGGACACGCTTGTCGGCGAAGGTGGTCACCGTTTGTCGGGCGGTCAACGTCAACGGGTGGCCATCGCCAGAGCCGTGCTCAAGGATGCGCCGCTGCTCATCCTTGACGAAGCCACTTCGGCCGTTGACAACGAAACAGAGGCGGCCTTGCAGCGTTCCATTCAACGCATATCGAAAGGCCGGACGACCCTGGTCATCGCTCACCGTTTGTCAACCGTCCGCCACGCCGATCGTATCGTGGTTTTTGACAACGGGTCTGTGGTTGAGGACGGTACGCACGACGAGTTGGTTAAGCAAGGAGGAATCTACGCTCGGCTGTGGTTGGTGCAAACCGGTGACACCCAATAATCGTTAAAATCCACGGAAAAAACTTGTCAAAAATACACTCCTTTATATACAGGTTTTTGGGGTAGGGCAGTTTGAGAACCATGAAATCTGTAATCTCAAAACCCCGAAGCCTGCTTATGACCGGATTGCTGTTCCTCCTCACGGTCGGAACGGCCTCAGCAGCCACTGCTGTTCTTGACCCCACCGACATGGTGGCCGTCTCGTTCTGGCTCGCAACTGCAATGATGCTTGCATCTACTGTTTTCTTCATTATGGAGCGAAACAATGTTGCAGCCAAGTGGAAGACCTCCATGACCGTCGCCGCACTCGTAACGGGTGTTGCATGGTACCACTACACCTACATGCGAGACCACTGGGTCTCCGAGGGCACCTCGCCTCTCGTCCTTCGATACGTGGACTGGTTGATCACCGTCCCACTGCAGGTCGCTGAGTTCTACCTCATCCTCGCTGCTGTTGGTGCCGCTACCGCTATGCTCTTCTGGCGCCTCTTCGGTGCTTCGTTGGTCATGCTCATCGCAGGATTCCTCGGTGAAGCTGGACACGCCCCAGAGATGCCAATGCTCATCCTTGGTGTCGCTGCTTGGGGATACATCATCTACGAAATCTGGGCCGGCGACGCTAAGAAAGGTGCCGACGGCACCTCCGAAGGCACCCAGTTTGCCTTCAAGGCCATGGCCCTTATCCTCACCTTTGGATGGGCCATCTACCCAATCGGATACTACCTCGGAATGGACAGCGGCGGCTCTGATGAGTTGAACATCTTGTACAACATCGCTGACGTTGTCAACAAGACTGCCTTCGGTCTGATGGTGTGGTACGCCGCAACCATGGACACCAAGGCTGCTGCTTCATCCGAAGAGTGATTCAACAACGGTTCTCCGACCCCCTGAGGCGGGGTGGCTCCGGCCATCCCGTCTCTATTGGTTGGCAGAACTCCACGACCAATTGCGTCGAGCGCGCCCTTGGTTGGCCCTCCGCCATGTGTGGTTCAGGAAGGTCCTCGTCGTCTCATCAACGCCTCAAGCGTAAAGTGAGGCACACGACGATGCAACCATGTTCCGATCACCATCCAGGCGGCGGTGTAGCCAACAACGACGGTTGCGGACAAAGCAGACGACCACTGATTCAACTCATCCATACCGTGGAAGAGCGTCATTGGAAAGAAGTGAAGCACGTACACGGTAAGGGAAACTCGACCGAGGTCTACGAACACCGTGAACACGGCCGTTCGCTCAGCGACCCACCAAAGCAACGCCGTCCCCGTTAGGGCAGCGACGATAAACGGTGGATTGGCTGGAAAGAAGGTAAGCGAAGCCTCCCCAGTAGGGAGGGCCCACGTCTGTCCTTTGCTCCATGCTTCTGCGAGAACGAACAGTGAAACGAATAGCCCCAGCCCCGATACCAATCTAAGCAAGCCGGTACGCTGGCCCTTCTCAGAGAGGGAAGCCACGGTCATCCCAAGGCAGGCAAACACGATCCACGGTACGAACGGATACAGTCCGGTCAACGCAAGATGGCTGATCCACTCAGCTACGCTTGTTGAGGCAATACGGTCGTACCAATTCGAAGGCCCCTGCCACGAGGCAAACACCACGGTGAACACCAGCACGAGCGCAACAGCAGTGCCAAAGGCCCAGAGCGATCCTGCAGGCGACCTCTGCCACGGCCGACCCCACCACGCTTCCGTAACCACGAGGAGCCCCATCAACGAAAGCACCCCAGGTGTCCATGGTTCGAACAGATGGGGCGCACTCAGGTTCACCAACACCTGGCAACCAAACAGGTAGGCCGCTCGGTGAAGACGTTGTTTTCCAGTCAGCCTTCTCTGGTAAAGGCCCCAACCCAACAGCGCTACGAACAAAGGCGCTGCAAGGCCACCTCCCGCCGAGACCGCGATGCCCAACAGCATGCTGCCTCCGGAGAGGGTAGGCTCCCACGTCGCTGCGGCGTGGACAAGCACCATCAGCAAAACAGCCAATCCACGGAGGCCATCGATGTGGGTGGATCGGGGTTTCGAATCCATGTCCCTTCACTCAAGAGCGTTGCTGGACGTATTCAACCGCATTTCTAAACAGCTGCAGGCCCTCGCCTTCCCAGCCGTCAAGACCCGCACTGTGCGACTCATGGTTATCCCGAGTGTGGGTTGGATGGAGCCATCGCGCATAGATGGCTTCAGGGTGAGGCATAAGACCGAACACCAACCCGGTTGAATCGCAAATTCCGGCAACGTTTCGCATGCTCCCGTTGGGACTCAGGGGATAGGGGAGCGGTTCATCGGTGATGCCCTGGCCTACCGAGGTAGCCGGATCAACGTAACGCACGGTCAATTGATGATTGGCGTTCAAACGGTCAATGTCCGATGCTGTCGGCATCACGTACTTGCCTTCGCCGTGGCGCACTGGACATTCAATCCGAGACATCCCCTTCGTCCATATGCACGGGCTGTCAGGGTCAAACTCAAGCGTCACCCAGCGGTCTTCGTACCGCCCACTGTCGTTGAGGGTCAGGCTGCCTCGCTGAACAAAATCAGGCGACGAGCCTTGTTCGGGCCCCGGGAGAAGGCCAGTTTTCACAAGAACTTGAAATCCATTGCAAATCCCGATGATGGGTTTTCCAGCGTTCACAAACGCCATCAGGGCATCGCGCATGGTGTACCGCATACGGTTGCCCAACAGGCGACCGCTGCCGAGATGGTCACCAAACGAAAACCCACCAGGAACGGCGAGGATGTCAAACGCTTCGAGCGATGCGTCTCCCGAAACGAAGCGGTTGACATGGACACGCTCGGCTTCGGCCCCAACCAATTCAAACACGGCTTTTGTTTCATGGTCGCAGTTGATCCCGAAACCAAAGAGAACGGCGACTTTTGGTTTCATCACGCCATGCCCCCGGTTAAATCGAGTCTGCCCTTCCAAACCCTCGCCATGTTATCAACGTCCATCGAGACCAAGACGTCATCGCCGTCGGTGATGGTCAGGGTCGCATCGTCGACTACCTCGCCAAGCACCGTCGTCGGATGGCCTTTCATGGCGGAAAGGAACGCTGCCTCGTGCTGGGAAGGAACGGCAATAACAAACCGCCCGAGGGATTCACCCCAAAGGCGCCCCCACACATCGGCTTCGCCCGTTCCATCAATGTCAACGAACGCTCCTGTTCGGCCACCGATGCACATTTCTGCGAGGGCGACAGCCAGTCCTCCCTCACTGCAGTCGTGAGCGGTTCGAACCCACCCCGCACGAATGCTGCTGGCCAATGCCCGGTACGTTGCAAGGTTCTGCTCAGGATGAGGGAGTTGGGGCACTTGGCCGCCAATGCCTGCGGCGCTTCCGGATTCTGTCATCATGTACGCCAGTTCAGAAGCACCAAGCTCTTGCTTGGACGAGCCCACGAGGTAGATGATATCGCCACGAAATTTGAAATCGCTGGTTGCACTTTGGCGGACGTCGGGGTGGTCTCCAAACAGTGAGAACAACAGCGTTGGAGGTATGGAAATTTTATCGGCACCCGTTCCGTAGTCGTTCTTCATTGAATCCTTTCCACTTACGCAAGGAAGACGGTAAGCGCGACACACCCGTTCCAGTTCCCGGTTGGCACGAACGAGTTGAGCCAGTTTGAAACGCCCGTCAGGTGTTTTCACGGATTCAATGGGGTCGGGCCAGCAAAAATTATCCAAGCCAGCCATCTTGTCGACGTCAAGGCCAACGCAAACGGCGTTACGAACGGCTTCGTCAATGGAAGCTGCAGCCATGGCGCCTGCATCAAGGTCGGAATACCTCGGAGCAATGCCGCAGGAAATCACAAGCCCGTGGGGGTCCCCGTGAATCGGAGCGATAACACCAGCATCGCCGGGACCATCTCGCTCAACGCCAACAAAGGGCTTAATGGCGGTTTGAGCAATAACTTCGTGGTCGTACTGGCGGACCCAAGTTTCTTTGCTCGCAATGTTCGGGCGTTGGAGCATGCCCTCGAGGAGAACCGACTGGTCGGCGTCTGCAGGCGGAACAAACGGTTCCTGAACGGGAGGATTCCATTCCGATTCAAGCTCCAACTGCGGAACCCCATCGTGAAGGAATTCAATCGGAAGATAAGCGACCGTCGCTTCGTTGAAACGAACGTGGAACATGCCCGTCGACGTGAACGTGGCCACCGCCGTTGCTTCAACCTCATGAAGGTCAGCAAGGGCCTCAAAGGTTGCTTGGTCTTCTGGGCGCACAGCAATGGTCATTCGCTCTTGGCTTTCTGAAACCAATATTTCCCAAGGCGACAGGCCTGCTTGCTTGAGAGGGACCTTGGCCAAGTCAATCTCGCATCCATTGGTGTATTCGGCCATCTCTCCGATTGAGGAGGAGAGCCCTCCTGCCCCGTTGTCCGTGATGCAGGTGATGAGGTTGGCATCCCGTGCCTCAAGGACCATGTCGATCATTTTCTTCTGCGTGATGGGGTCACCAATTTGCACGGCGCTTGAAGGCGATTCCTCGGTCAATTCAAGCGATGAAAACGTCGCTCCGTGGATGCCATCGTAGCCTACGCGGCCGCCAACCATGTAAACGATATCACCGGCGACAGGTGTTTTGACGTGCGAAGGACGACCGTCGGGAAGATGGCGGGGCATGATTCCCACCGTACCGCAGTAGACCAGCGGCTTGCCGATGTACCGGTCATCAAACACGATGGCCCCGTTCACGGTCGGAATGCCCGATTCGTTTCCGCCCACACGGACGCCGGCGTGGACGCCGCGAAGAACCCGAGAGGGATGGAAGAGGTTCTCGGGAAGGTCCCCTTCCCAATCGGGAGGTCCGAAACAAAAAACATCGGTGTTGGCGATGGGGCGAGCGCCCAAACCTGTGCCCAAGATGTCTCTGTTCACACCAACAATGCCGGTCATAGCGCCACCGTAGGGGTCCAATGCCGAGGGGGAATTGTGGGTCTCGGCCTTCATGCACACGCTCCACGTGTCGTCCCATGCGATGACCCCTGAGTTGTCATGAAACACAGAGAGGAGCCAGTCGACCTCCTCTTGCATGTCATGGGTGGGCTTCATGATGTGTGTTTTGAACAGCGAGTCGACGATGGTGTCTTCACCCGTCTCGTGGTCGACATGGTGTATTTTTGAAGCGAAAATCTTGTGTTTGCAGTGTTCGCTCCACGTCTGAGCGAGGCATTCCAATTCAACATCGGTGGGTGCATCGGGTGAGATGTTCATCGATTCCCGTTGGGCCCGCACATCGGTGTCCCTGTAGTGGGCTTGAATGGCATGCATTTCGTTGAGGTTGAGCGCCAGCAAACCATCGTTGGAAATCGCTTCCAATGTGGCGTCGTCACATTCCAAATCAACGGACTGCGGTTCAATGAACACTTGTTCGGGTGGCGTCGGGAAATGAATTTCAGGCCATACCCGGTCTTGGCATTCTTTTGCGCCGCCAACCAGTGCCCGTTCAATGAGCGTGTTGTGGAGGGTTCCAGCCAACCAGTTCACGTCACAATCTGCGGGAAGGCCATAGAATGCGTAGGTCAGGTACGTCGCGATGGTCGCTGTGCCATCCGCTGGAAAGAGCGTCAGATAGCCGTCCGTTGCTGCTTTTCCGGGATTGTCGGTCACGCCGGGCTTGAACCCAACCGTGATGACGGCGTCGGGTGTTTCAGAAAACGCATCGGTGGTCAGCAGCATGGTGTTTGTAGCCCCGCGTTCAATGATGGGGTCGGCGAACAGATCATCGACCCGGGCGGCGATGTCCGCCGAAGGGGTTTCTGCGTTGATGAGGTACCCGCATATCGAGCGAACGTGGGCGACGGAGACAGCATGGTCTGCGTTGAGTTGGCGACGAACAACGTCGCCACGAACATCTCGCATTCCCTCCCCCTGGCGGGGTGTGACTTCAACCCGAGTGATTGGCATGATCTGCACCGCGCCCGTAGGGCAAGCGGATGTTGTCCGATGCGCTCTTTGTAGTCTGCGCCTTCATTGGTTCAGCATCTTGGCCAGGAATTGTCCCGTGGGACTGTCGCCGACTTGCGCGATTGCCTCTGGTGTCCCGGTCGCAATGACGTTGCCGCCGCGCTCTCCTCCATCCGGTCCAAGATCGATGACCCAGTCACAGGATTTCACAACGTCCAAGTGATGTTCAATGACGATGATGGTGTGACCTTTGTCACGGAGCTGATGCAGGACGTTGATGAGTTTGGCTACATCGCTAAAGGAAAGGCCCGTGGTCGGTTCATCGAGAATGTACACGGTGTGCTTGTTGGGCATTCTTCGAAGTTCGCTGGCCAACTTGACACGCTGCGCCTCGCCACCAGAGAGTGTGGTCGCTGGTTGGCCCAGCCGAATGTAGCCGAGGCCAACAGCGTTGAGCGTGTCCAACGTGCGGTGAATCTTCCGATGGTTCTTGAAGAATTCAGCGGCTTCCACGACCGGCATTTCGAGGACGTCGTGAATGGTACGGCCCCTCCATTCAACCTCCATGCATTCCCGTGTGTAGCGCTTCCCGTTGCAGATATCGCAGGTGATCCACACGTCGGGGAGGAAATTCATTTCCAACTTGATTGACCCTCCGCCCCGGCAAGCCTCGCATCGCCCGCCCTTGACGTTGAAACTGAATTGTCCGGGCTTGTATCCCCGTTCTTTGGAGAGTTTTGTGTTGGCGAAGAGGCTTCGAATCTCGTCAAACACTTTGGTGTAGGTCGCTGGATTTGAACGAGGGGTCCGCCCAATGGGGGACTGATCGATGATGATGACTTTGTCAACGTGTTCAATTCCATCGATGGAGGCGTGTTTACCGGGGCTGTCTCTTATACACATCTCCGAGCCCACGAGACCGCTGATAATCTC
>CAXHCG010000075.1:0-8101 GCA_964014905.1 uncultured Candidatus Poseidoniales archaeon
GGATACGGGGCCCGTCGGATGCGTTTTCTTTGTGGACGTAGGTGTGAACATCGCGCTGATCGGCAGCTTTTGCAATGCTTTTAGCGAGTTCATCTGAAGCAACAACGGCGATGTTCAAGACGACCATGCATCGCCGAGTTGGCGGCGCTTGAAGAAGCAATGGGTGGTCAACCTTCGCGATTCGCTTTTTGCGCAAGCATGTTGGCTCGAATCGCTTTGGCTTTCTCCCATTCCTCGTGCTCTTCATCGCTTTCAGGCGTAAATTGAGGAATTGGAATCGGGCGCATCATCGAATCGATAGCGACAAAGAAAAAGTAACCTTCGCAGATGATGCTTCTCTCCCACGTGGACTTGCTCATCGTGTAAGCCTTCACCTTGGTGCAAGCGGTGTGGCTGCTGGTGTACACCACTTGACCCGTGACTTCCAGCAAATCTCCCTGACGAGCCGGGGCGATGAAGGTAAGGGTGTCGATGGAGATGGTGACGAATTCACGATGAGCAAATTTTGCACAGGAGATGCCGCCTGCTTTGTCCATCAGGGAAAGCAGCCGTCCTCCAAACAGGGTGTTGTAGGCATTCGTGTCTTGAGGAAAGACCTCTTCGATGAGGGTCACCGGTTCGGTTGAATATGGCTCCATGGTCGTTCCAACCGGTTCACCCTCATAACTCATGTTCACCGCGATGAGGGCAACCGACCGAATAAGGCACCGAGTCGGGTAAGCGACGAGATTTTAGGGGGTGAAACCCTCGCAGAGATGCAGGTGACACCATGTCAAACGAACCACACCCGAAAACAAAGCCAATTTTCTTGATGTTGTTGATGCTTCTCGCTCCTTTTGCTTCAGCCAACGTTACGACCTTTGGCGACGGAAATTCGAGCGTCGACATTGAGATACGGGATGGCAATGACCTTGAAAATTTGGTCGACGGAGCCATTCATCTTCCAGATGGTGAAACGGTCACAGGGGCATCCATGACCGTCTCCACCAACATGGCAGAACACGGCGCTCATTCCCGAATTGACCTCGATACAACGCAGCGTGTTTGGAATCCAAATTACAACAATCAACTCACAAACTTTTCTGACGAATCACTGTTCCGCTACGAAGAAGGAAACCAAGCCACGCCTGTTTCGTTGGCTGCTGAAGGTTTTTTGACGGATTTTGAAGGAACGACGGGTGGTTTCAGCGATTCAACCGAGCCAGGACTGATGCCCTCCAGTGGCATCGGGTGGGAACACGGCTCGCTGTCCTCCAACGATGTGCCGGCGGGTTGTTCTTCAGGCGAAGAATGCTGGGGGACGAACCTTGCTGACAACAACTACACCGACGACAACGATGACGGCAACAACCCTCCATCCTACATGCCCTTCATCGTTGCAATGACCAGCACTGAACTCTTTATCGATCCTTTGCTGAAGGACAAAACGGCGTACTTTGATTCATGGCACAACCTCGAAACGTCCATCGGTTCTCAACCCAACAGCAAGCGATTTTCGGATTGTGCTTACCTCGAAATCCGCTCTTCGCCCAACCCCGGCTTCCCGCCCGATAACTATGGTTTTGATTACATTTCAATCAACCAGCAAGCCAGCACCGGTTTGTCCATGGGAACAAACTACGCTCAAGGTGGCGGCGGAGCCCAAGGTTCCCAGTGGGATGGAAAAATATCCAGCAGTTGCGCGGGCCTCCGAAACGGCACTCAGCCGTGGAACTGGGGCCTTGCAGGTTCCTCAACCACGGCCCAAAATCCAACGGGATGGGCCAACATTGCCGTTGACTTGACCGACTACATCGATGAATACGTCCAAATTCGCTTCGTGATGGACCACACCGCTCGACCCGCCCTTAACATTGAGGACAACATGTCGGGTTGGTACGTTGACAACTTCCGCCTTGGTGACCTTCTTCCTCAGACTGCCAGCATGACCGTCCGGGGCATGACGCCTTCCACACTCGGTGGCCAAAACCACCCCAATGGCTACGGTATCCTTGCACTTGAAGCAGAAACGTCCCTCACAGCGACCCTCAAGGTCGACGTCCTTGACACCAACGACAACCCCATCATGGGCAAGGACGGTGCAATGATGACGGGGCTTTCTGGCGACATCATTGAACTCTGGAACATCGACACCGCCGACTATCGGGCTGTGAACCTCAAGTTCAATTTCGACTCAGGTCCTGACCGTCTCTCTACGCCAATTCTTCACGGATTTAGCATTGGTTCCCGTGTCGGAACTGGATTTAATTTCACGTCCATGGGTCCACAGCAAATCGATGACGGTGTTTGGACAACGCTCGGTGGCGGTGAACCCATGATGTACACGCCGAACCTCAAGCGAGACGCCTACACCCCTCCTTTGGAACGAAGCAAGTTCAGCTACCCCATCACCTCCATCACACCGATGATCCAAGACGATTGCAGCGAATCCCCTTCCATCGAAGTGGTGCCAACTGGACTTACGACCAGCGTCGCCGTTCAGGATGGCGTGAAGACCACGTTTGCTGCTCCGTTGTTCGGGTTCAACTCCGTGGTCTCCTACCAAGGTCCTTGTGACGTTGGAGGCATCTGGTACGATCTAGAATTTGGTCACCATGCGAGCAATCTGCGCATTGACGTGGCCGATGATGGCGATATTGACTACGGGTTCACTGAACCCGCCTTTGACATGTTCGGCCGACAAACGTCTTTTGTCTCAGGAACCGTTGACAACATCAATTATGCAGCTGACCACGCCACGCTCTCCCTTGGCGTCACCGGCCAAGCAACCGGCGGTTTCTTCCTTCTTCCCGAAGGCGCTGAAATTTCCTCTGCTGATTTCGGAATGGACCAGATTTCAATTCGTTCCAACAGCGACCCCACCGAAGGGTTTGAGCTCACGTTGATGGCCGGTTCGCAATCCGTGGTTTTGGGTGACATGCCGAACAGCACTTCTTTGGTTCAGGAAATGCTTGAACAACCCGTGGACTTCAAGGGTGCTCTGAACAGTTTGCTGACCAACCCATCCGTGGCAGGGACGCACCAGGATGAGTTTGGCCGATACTGGATTATGTTCAGGTTCATGGTTGACTCACCAAACGCTTCCTCAAGCACTTCCCTCGATTTGGTAGATTTGGACATTGTCTACAACTATTCTACCGTGCTCAATGCCGCTGATGGTTTGGACATCGAACTGAACCAGGGCATCGCACTGTGGACTGGCGGAGCAACGGCCAGCGTGCCTGTTGCCGTGTATTCCGATACCGGTGGCGGCGTGACCTTGAGCGGGTTGAGCGTTTCGTCCAGCACAGGCTACGCCAACACGCTCTCGATGACCGACAACCCCGTTGGGCTCTACCCCAACGGCGACATCTACGAAGTTGTCACCACGCACGTCGTTGACCCGTTGACCGGGACTTCACTCTCTGAAGCATGGCTCACCTTTGAATCTGAATCGGGCTACATCAAGTTTGCTTGGAGCGAATTCATGTCGTTCAGCGAAGCCAGTGATGAGCATAACCACGTCCAACTCGAATCCACCTCTTCCGTTGCGAACGTCGCGAATGGCAAGGAAATCACCTGGCATTTCCGTGTGAATCCAACATGGGACGACACACCCGCTGTCCGCATGTACGCCGGCCTGACAACCACCAGCGGCGTCAACGGATTGCCAGATGCTGTGCTTCTCCAGCCAACCGTGGGTAACGCCGTCGAAAACGATGCAGGTCTTACCTCCTTTGAACTGCAAAACAGCATCGGTTCACCCCAAGCCCTGACAGGAGCGGAGTCGGGCCAAGACATCAACCTGATTGGACAAATTCGTTTGCAGGACTTGAACGAAGCCCCCGACCCAAGTTCGTACTTCCTCGTGCTGGAATTAAAGCACGTGAACAGCACGGACGGAAACATCACCATCGAATGGGAAGAAGTGGCCAACCGCTCAGGCGTCATCGGCGGTGACTTCAACTGGAACGTTGACCTTGGAGCAGCAGCAGGCAGCGAAACCTATCGCTTCGCTGTTCGAGGCTACGATAGCGGGGACCTTCTCTGCCCTCCATCGTCGTACAATCCCGACGAAACATGTGCCATTCCGTTCGACATCACCATCGATACCTACGAGCCCAACCTCCTCGATCTTCAGGTCTTGAGTCCAGGAACGGATTCCAACGTGGATTCCAACTGGCGAACGTTGCTTGACGACACGTGGGTGGTTCCACAAACATCGCAGCAAATTCGCATGTCGAGCCAAGACTTGCCAAGTCCACCTGCTTCCCTTGACATGCACCTTTGGGTGGAACATGACCACGATGCTAACAGCGATGGTTTGCCCGATGCTGATGAGTACATCACCATCACACTCAACGGGGACGGCGAGGCTCCTACGGCCAACTATTCCGGAAATTACAACGATTATGCCAACGAAGGTTTGGAGGGGAAAGTCTCGATCTGGATCGAGGGCTATGACCTCGCAGGCAACCCCATCAACGGGGGTGGCCCAGGCTTCAACAACGACCAAGTCACGTACGTCTCGATGTCGTCGAAAACACCCGTAATCCGGAACTTCTTCATCGAAGATTCGAGCGGTAGCGGTTTCCTCAACTCCAATGAGATGCAATGGGACGGCACGTGGAACCAAACCATGTACGCCGGCAACACCTACCACCTCATCCTTGAGGCCAGCGATGACAACGGCTGGCGCGACGTTGACTTCTTCCAACTCAACTTGGACAGGACAGCCGATGACATGACCATCTGGTACTTCCCGCGCAACCAAACCGCTTGGACCGACAGCCCACACATCGAGATCGTCTACGACGCCGATGCCTCCCCATCCATGCTGACCATGGACAACACGGCGCTCATCGACCCGTTTGAATCGGACTTTATTCTCAACATCCCCATCCGAATCGATTGGGGCATCGTAGGAATGGACGGCAAGGACATCGAGCCCAAGTTGCAAATGCAAGACCTTGACAACCCACTTTACACCATGCTTTCCGGTGTGCCGGGCCGCTACATCCAAATTTGGCGCTACAGCGATGGCATTCAACTCGACTTCCGAACGGACGAAGTCAACAATCTGATGGTGACGCCGGTGTTCAACGACGTGAGTGAACCCTTTACCAGCGACGTGCGAGAAGGGTTCATCTTTGCCGGAGACACCGTTCAATTCACGGGTCAGTTTGCGTTCCGAGAGGGTATCTTTGACAGCGTCTACATCAATCCTGAAGTTGAATTGACCATGGAAATTACCCGCCTCAATGCCGCTGAGAACTTCAACAAGGGCTACATTGCGACCCCGGGCGAAGTCATCACACACTCCTTCACGGGCGGTGTGTTTGACATCAACATCACGGCGCCGGTGTTCACCAACGAATACACCTACACCTACAAATTGATCAACCTGCCAAGTGGCGCAGAAGATTTCACCGCTTCGCTGTGTGCGACCTCGAGTTCCTATGGATGCGGTGACTTCACCATCAAGGTCGACCGAACGCCACCAGAGGTGCTTCCAAACACGTGGACGGCCGAGAAGGGGGCATTGCCCAGCGGTAGTGACGGTCGAATCATCGCCAATACGCTTTCAACGGCGAATTACCACTGCGTGGACGTTCAAGTTCAAATCAAGGAACAGGAAGCCATGTTCCCAGGTGATTTGGAAGTCAACTGGATGTTCTACAGCAACACCATCGACTACACCCCCTGGTCAGAATACGCCGAGTACTTCGGCTTCGAACCCTCCTCCGAGACCCTCTCGCTGAGCAACTTGGCCGGTGGATACCTCGCTGAAGCGTTCTGCCTCGATCTTTGGCCGCTTTCGGACGATGAGCCCAGGGTGTTTGACGCCGAGGTCAACGAAGCCAACCAGCCCACCCTCGTGTTCTGGTTGTCAGGTGCTGACTCTGCCGGGTCCACCGTTCGTTTGGGCGGAGGCCCGCAAGAGGACGGCAGTGTGCTGCCAATCTTCTCTGGACAGGCCCAACACAAGTCGGAATACACCTTCATTGAGGAAAAGGCGACCTTCGAAATTGACGACGTCCTTCTGAGCGACGACCCACGGGTCGGCGAAAGCATGAAACTCCGCATCAAGGTCAAGAACACAGGCTCCATGGCCGGTGTCGCTGACTTGGTCATCAAGTCCATCACCGACTCAGGAACGCCGGTGGTGGAAGACACGGTCTCAACGCCCGAACTCGGAATTCAGGAGGTCAGCGACTGGGTAGAAGTAACCCTCGCTCCCTTTGCGACCCAAACCACGGGCATGTACTACACCATCAGCTTGAACGGCTCCAGCACGACCATCTATGATGGGTCCCAGGGGCAGTGGGCTAACGTGTTCAACGTCAAAGTACAGGCTGAGGAAGAATCCTCTAACCTTCTCCTAATCGTGGCGATGTTGGTGATTGTCATCGGTGTCCTCGGCACCGTTGTCGTCGTCCTTGCTCGCCGAGGTGGAGGCACGTCCATGCTTGACGATGAGTACGAGGATGAGGACGACGAAGTGGGTTACGCCGAATCCAAGGTGCTGGCTCAAATCCCTTCGAACGTTGATCCTGAAATGGCCCGTGCCATGAAGGAATTCCCACAGTGGACGCAAGAGGAGATTCAAGGCTACTTCGATCAAGGTTGGAACGTTGAATCGCTTCGAGATTGGGTCAACAATCAGTGAGGCTGAAGCATGCCTCCACAGCCGTGGAACGATGCGGTCTGGAAGGACCCGGATGGTGGTTCAGTGATCGTTCATGGAACCATGCCGACCGTGGTCTACCCAAACGCCATGCGACCACGTGGAACATGGCACGGATTGGCGCTCCTCGATTCGCCCGATGTGGTTGACCTGTGGGAGCAAGAAGAGATTGACGAGGTCGAATCCAACGGTGTTAACCTGACCCACGCCCTCCTTTCAGGTGGGGCTTTTGGAAAATACGTTGAGGGTCTTACGACCCTTGAGGAACTCCAAGGAGGGAGGTTTCCAGACCCTGAACCTCGGCGTCTTCAACGAAACGCTGACCGGCATCACCGCCCTGTGTTTTTCATTGAGCCACTGGCCGATGACGAAGATTGGGGAGATTACCTGACACAGGAGGCCCGCGCTGTCTCTCACTGGAAAAAATTGCTTGGCATGGTTCGCGTCGGAAAACGATGGAAAAAAAGTGTCAAACGCCACCTGTTTGATGCCCATCCCCCGCCAAAGGGACAATCGGTTGACTACGCTACAGCGGGCGTGTTAACCGCTGCTTGGTGGGAACTTTCAGAGTGGTTGAGTACGCCGGAATTGGCCGAGCGCCGGGATGCGAGGTACGCTGCCCGGATTCGAGGTGCCTTGGCCTCGTTGCGCAAGACCGAGGGGGAGGATGCTACGTTGCTTTTGGTGCTTCATCGCCCTCACGCTCCAGCCCTTCTTTCAGCGTTGAAAGCAAACGTCAATCCTGAGGAGATTTCATCAACAGCGACCGGTTCCACCCACATGGAGGAGGAATAACATGGCAGGCGGTTCGATGGATGTGCGCGTCGAGAACCAGCTCGTTCGTTTTGTTTGTCCAACCCCCCTCGACCACGACCGTGTCGTCGCAGAGGTTGGGGGTCAGCGCAACAGCGGCGTCGTCATCAAAGCCATGGAGCGGCCTCGTGCGACCTTGGTGGTGGATGAAGAAGGGCGCATTGTGGTTCATGGAACCCACCGAGTTGAAGCAGCTCGTGCTGCAGCGAAAGAACTCTTGTTGCGAATGGGCATGGACGACGGTGGCCTCGTTGCTGAAATGGGCCCGGTGGTCGTCTCGTTCCAGTTCGATCGAGCGCTCAATCTCGAGGCCATTCCAGCGACTCTACCGTCAGGAACCGCTGAATTTGACGCTCGACTTGGCTGCACAACGCTCGCCGATAATCGGCACAGCCTCACCGTCCAAATTTGGCCCAATGGCAAGTGCATTGTGGCCGATGCACGGCACCCAAACATGGTCGCCATGGCCGCCGTGTACTGGAAGGGTGTGTTCAGCGACCGTGGGTTTTTCGTAGACCGGATTTGAGGGAACGCCATGGTCTATGACGGCCCAATTCTTGACAACCACTTCCACCCTGTCTCTTATACACATCTCCGAGCCCACGAGACCGCTGATAATCT
>CAXHCG010000076.1:0-8101 GCA_964014905.1 uncultured Candidatus Poseidoniales archaeon
CGCGATTATCAGCGGTCTCGTGGGCTCGGAGATGTGTATAAGAGACAGGGATGACCCAACAAAGAGCAGCGTGAAGGTGTCGTTTTTGCCGAGGTTGCCCGAGGGAGCATACGCCTCGGGACTTAACCCGAGGGGAACTGTCACAGCCTCAACGTTTGGGAATTCACGCTGACAGATGTTGCGTGTAAAAACAGAGTCACACACAAGGAGGTCGGCTCTTGAAAGGCCTTGTTGAAGCTTGGCCAAATCCCTTCGTCGAACGCGCCCCGGTCGGTGCTCACCAACCTCGATCACGTCCTCGCCTTTGGACACCCCACCGTCGGTCAGGACCACGCGTTGCTCGAAGGGAAAGAGATGGAACAGGTCATGAACCGTGATCACAACGTTCGGGCGGTTGGGTGAGCGAGGCGGCGCAAGGTGGGCTTGTTCCTGGTCGGTGATGTGAAGCACATCGTTCGGACCGAGGTGCTGTTGACAATAGGTCCGAACCCGTTTTGGGTGCTTACTCCAGCGATAGCGAACTTTGCCAAACGCAGAATTTTGTTCCGGATACTCGAGAACATCAAGCAACTCGACGTGTTCAAAACGACCGTGACGATGGTGGTTCAACAAGGCGTCGTGGGCGCCTCCAAGCCCTGAAAATCGAGTCAAAGCCCCCCCTCTCGCCAACACCAAACGCCGTTTGGCCTCCGGTTTCGGTGCAGACTCCATGGCTCAGGGAAGGGCGGCCTCCTCTTCAAAGGATGACATTCTCCGCCCGTTGGGAAGTGATTCTCCGCATCGATGCTTGCATTGGTGTAGAAAAGACATCAAGTAGTGAAAGCGCGTCGGGCCTCATGAGTGAAGATGCCCGAACCCGCCATGAACATCCCGAGCGAACAGTACACGGCGATTGAAAACGGCATCAACACCACCATCGAACAAGGAAAAAAGATTCGAACACTCCTCGCCAAACACTCCAATCAAGGACCTTACAACGCTGACTGGGAGGTTGAAGCTGCGGTTGAAGCCCTCCATGTCTTTGCTTCGAGGTGGACCATTGAGATCCTTGCAACCCTCTACATCACGGGGCCTCGAAGGTTCAACGAAATGAAGAGCATGCTCACGGGTATTTCCAGCCGAACCCTCTCGGATAAACTCCGCTTTCTAACCGAAGAAGGGTTGGTCCTCCGTTTGGTGACGGATGGTCCTCCAATCAAGGTCAGCTACGAATTGAGTGCCCACGGGAAAACCTGCGGCCGACTTCTCTCTCCTCTGGTTGCTCATCTCAAGATGGTGGCCGGATCGGTCACCCAAGGCTAGGCCTCGACACGGTGCTGTTGCACCACCTCGCCCGTTCGTAAATTCAAAGCGGACAGAACACGCCGTTCAAGCGGTCCTTGGTAGAGGCATGTGTCGATGCCCGTGGCGGCAGGTCGCTCATCATCGAGCCAAACATCGCTGTGCCAAATCGTTCCCCATTCCCCCTTGGTCTGGCCCGGAAGAGCGACGGTCGGCGTGTGTCCAAACACGATTGTTCGCAACGGGTCAATCGGAGCGGAGGCGATGTGGAAGGCTTTGCGAATCCAAAGCAAATCCTCCGATGTTTGCTGGTCTAAATTCAGGTTTGGCCGATAACCTGCATGAACCAAACGCCAGCGATCGAGCACGATGTGCGTCGGAAGTTGTGCCATCCAATCGGTGTGGCGTCCTGCACACGCCTCAAACGACACTTCGTCCAGTTCACCACGTTCGTTTCGATTGGCTTCAATGTAGGAAGCGACGGTTGTGTTGCCCCCATTTTTCATCCACAGCATCACGTCAAGGTCAGGGTGGCGTATGTTCTCCATCGTGAACTGTTGCACCATCATGTCCTCGTGGTTTCCTTTGACGGATGCAAACCATGGATTGTTCATCACCTCATGAACCACGCCAAACCCATTTGGTCCTCGGTCGATCAAATCTCCGAGGAAGACAACCCAATCACCCTCTGACAACTCCAGGCGGGAACAGAGTTCGGTCATGGACTGGAAAAAACCGTGAACATCGCCCACCACCCATACGTTGTTACCTCTGTCGAGCGCAGCCTGTAATTTCACTTCCAATTCATGGTCCCTCATGGCGTTCACAATCTGTACAATCACAGGACAGCGACTGTATTTAACAAACGAATTAACCGGTTCTTTTGGTGGGTTTGCAGGGGAGCAAATCAGCGATGGATTAAGGGAGGAGAACAACAACCATCCGCCATGCCTCTGCTCGCTCAGTGGACTCGCCAACGACCATGGTTGGCAGCCGGTCTCACCGGAGCCGCCAGTGGTGTGGTTGGCGTCGCCGGTGGATTAGCGACCTTTGCTGGGAGCGTGGGCGCCATGGCCATTGGGCGTATATCCACGCGCGCCACCGCTTACGAACACCCCTTGCGCAGACGAATTCTCTCGACACTCGAAGCTCGTCCAGGATTGTGTTATCGTGAACTTCAGACCGTTCTCAACACCGCCAATGGCACCCTACGCCATCACCTGGACGTACTGCAAACGCGACGCTCTGTAACGGTGATGCCGGTCAACGGTCGAACGTGCTATTTTGCAGGCGGTCCAAGCCAAGTGGAAGTGCTTCGAAGCAAAGTGGTTGGAGAGGAGCGCATGGCCCAACAGTTGCCCATTGGCCTCTCCCCCGTTCAACGAATGGTTTTGGAGAACATTGACCGAGAGGGCGTACCCCGCTCACAAGCGGCACTCGCTCGTCGGCTCGGCCGGACTCGGGCCACCGTCCACAGTGCTGTGAAAGTGTTGCGGCGACGAGGCATCTTGCGAGAGGACCGCATTGAGTTGATGGCGCACATCGACCTGGAAATTTACACCCGCGCCTCGAGCGTGGATTACGAATTTGTGGACGAACGGCGCCCCATCCCAAAATGAAGCGTGGTTTACGAAATCTGTCGCTGGAGCGGCAATTGTTACATAGCCTTCAAAGACCCTTGGCGACGCCATCCTACCATGTTCTCCGTTCGACTCATCGAGCATCCGTTGCCCACGACTGAACGGGACGTCGATGGCCTCATCGCATGGATGATTGACACGCTTTCACTGGTTCGTAAACGCGGTGATGCGACCGCCGACCACGGACGTGCAGGGTCCGTTCACCGGTTGTTGCGCGACCATCTGTTCGGATGCCCAGAACAAAGCTGGGACGCTCAAATGCTGGCCGATGAACTGGCCCAAATGCCTGCGTCCCTCAACCACCACCTCGCCCGGCTGGTCGAAACTGGATTAATCGGATTCACCAACGAAGGCAAGGGATGGAGAAAATACTACTTGCGTGGCGGCACGCTCTCCAACGCCGTTGCCTACCTCCAACAGCACAGCAGACTCGTCCTCGAACAGCGTTTTGCGTTCATCGTTGAACGCTGGAACCGTTCGGGCGAACCCCTGCCCGTTGAACTTCCTCAAGAAGGGGGAGCACCCTTTTGTTTGGGACTGGTTGACCACCGCCCATTGGACGGGGAAGCCGGTGGAAATCTTCTTTCCCACTGGATGAACGATTTTGGCCTCTTAGGTGAACGCCCCGGAGGGGAGATCAGTGCTGACTCTCTCTCAGTGCGTTTGTTCTCAACCCTGCTTGAGCGAAACCTTCCGCTATCGCTTGATGAGGCGGCAGAAATGCACGGTGGACAAAAAGCGAGGGTGGGGCGAATTTTGGAGCGTTTCCGAGCAACAGGAATGGTTGAGCGTGTGCCGCGAACCGACCGCTTGAACACGGCTCTTTGGACCGCCATGACCACTCAACATCAACGAAGAGGCGAGGATTGGATGCTCAAGAAAGGGGGATTTCAGCGTCTCCTCAACGAGAAGCAACAATCCAAACTCCTCAACGACCTCGGTAAGGGGAAGTTGTCCATTGAATCGGTGGCCGACCACCTTGCCACCGTTGAAGCCCGAGAACAAATGCTGCTCCTGAACCTGCTCGGTGGCCGCCTACCGATGGGTTATCGGATGGCCGGAGGCTCTGCCAAGGCCGTCCAACAGCGGGTTCAAGACCGATTGGACAGGGTGCTTCGGAGGATGGTTCGAGTCGCTGGACTGTTGGATGAAGCAGGTTCCAATGCACAAACCAACGAATGAACGGTGATGCGATGTCCGAGTTTATTGCACCGAAGGGTGGTCCGTGGGACGGTGAACCACGCCCCTTGCACCTTGCTCCAATGTCGGGTGTTACCGATCTCCCATACCGCTTGCTAGCAAAAGAGTGCGGAGCAGACGTCACCATCACGGAGTTCACCAATTCCACGGCGCTGACCCGAGAAGCGGCGACTTCGTGGCGCCGTATGGAGACCCACGAAACCGAGGTCCCCTTCGTGCCGCAAATCTTCGGTGGAGATCCCGGAGACATGGCAACGGCGGCGGAGATGCTCGCACCTGCAGCCGACATCATTGACCTCAACTTTGGATGTCCAGCACCAAAGGTCACCGACATCTGTGCAGGAGCGGCATTGATGGGCGAACCCGCCCGATTGGTGGGCATGGTGGAGGCCATTGTTGAACGAATTGATGTCCCCGTCACGGCAAAAATGCGCCTTGGGACCGGCCGGGATGCCAACAATTCAACGGAGATTTGCAAGCGATTGGAATCCGTCGGAGCGCAACGCCTGTGCATCCACGGTCGTACGCTCAAGCAGCGGTATTCGGGCGAGGCCGATTGGACGAGCATCAAACAAGCCGTGGATGAAGTGGACATTCCTGTCGTTGCCAACGGCGACGTCGTGGATGCCTCATCGGCCAAGGCCTGCCTCAAGCACACCGGAGCTTCCGGTTTGATGATTGGAAGAGGCGCCATCGGACGCCCAACGGTGTTTTCCGACATCAAGGTCGGGTTGGGGTGGATGGAACTGGACCGCCTCCCTTGGGTCGCAGGGAATGATGATTGGCACGGTCTAAGCGAGGTCGGGAAAGCGTTCGCCTCTCGAAAATGGTGTTGGGACAGGTACATTCACCTCTCCGAAGCAACCGTTGGGCTCCAAGGAAAATGGATGAAACGACACGCCATCGCCTTTACCAAGGGATTGCCGGGGGCAAAAAAAGTCCGAACACTCATGCATGAGCAAGACACAACAAAGTCGATGGCTGACGCCATTAGCGGTTTTTTAGACAGCCCGGTCTAACCTTCAGAAGGTGGACTCCCAGTCTTCAGGGGAGTTTTCTTCTCGAGCAGCCCATTCTTCATCGGTGGTATCGCCTCGCACCTTGAGCACTTCTCGAGCGAGAAGCCAGTAGATGAGAGCGAGGGAGCGGCGTCCCTTGTTGTTGGCTGGAAGGGCAATGTCCACGTTGCGAAGGTGATTGTTGGCGTCCACGATACCGACGATGGGAAGGCCAGTAGCAACGGCTTCGCGGAGGGCCTGCTGGTCGTTGGCAGGGTCGGTCACGAACAAGATATCGGGTTCAATGTAGGAGCGGAGCGATGGGTTGGTGAGTGAACCAGGAATAAAACGGCCGACCGCCGAGTGAGCGCCGACGGCTTCTGCGAATTTGCGTGCGGGGCGCTGCCCGTATTGTCGAGCACTGACGACCATGATGGAGGGGGCATCGAAGGTGTTGAGAAGAGCAGCGATGGAGCGGATTCGTGCGTCGGTGATGTGAATGTCAAGAAGGTAGAGACCGTCTTCTCGGACACGGTCAATGAAGCGGCTCATGTCAGCACTCTTTTGTTGAGTACCGATATTGACAGCGTTCTCCTCATAGGTTTCGGCGGACACGAGTAAACTGGCTTCTTCGGACATGTTGAACCACAGCAAGCCGCCCACAGACCCCCTCTATTAAACCACTTCGTCCCCCATCGCCACCCGCTTGGCTCCAATTTTAAGCCGCACACATCGGAAAAGGGCTCAAAAAAGAAAACCAAGTTGGAACCGCCATGTCGGAGGACGAAGGGGGCATGAATGGCTCAAATCCGACACATAGCGAAGCGATCAAAGGAGAGGACGGCCGATGGCGTACGCCAAACGGCAAGCCACTTCCCGTCAGCGCAAGTGACCTTGAGCGGTTCACGTATTGCCCGATGTCATGGCACTTGGCGGCGACAGGCACGAGTGGGAAAAGTTCAGCGATTGAGGCGGGCATAAAGGAACATCAAGCCATCCACGAATCCATGATGGATTTCAAAACACATCAGTTCCAAGCAAAGCGGAACCTCTTGGTTCTGGAGTGGTGGTACGGCATTATCTTGGTCCTGCTGGTCGATACCTTGGCCGTTCAGTACATTGACGACATCAAACTTAACGTGGTGGAATTTTCGAGGCTGCTCGCAGCAGGAGCCCTCTCGTTTTTGCTGGTTGGCATGGTTGCAGTCCTCGTTCCGTGGCGAAAAACCATCGGTTTGAGGGAGCCGTTTCGCCCCGAACTGGACGGGGGCGTGGAGACCATCGAACCCGTGTTTGAACCTCGAGGGTTCATGGGCGGTTGGTTTGAAGGGGGAATTTTGGAAGTGTCCATGTTTGTGTCTGCGATCATTCTGGCCCTGCATTCCAGCGCTCTCTTGTTTGCTGAAAACCGCCAACAGGCATCGTATGTGTTGGCCATCACCACCCTTGGATGGACACTTCTTGCCTCCATCGTCCTCCGGAGGGCGCTCAAGAGTAACGAAGAGGCCAAGCGAATTGCCATTGAAAACGACTTCAGCCCAAATGATGAGGTCTCGTACTCGGACGATGAGGAAACCGCTCAACTCCTCATCGACGAGGAGACCGGCTTGCGAGGGAGGCCAGACCAAATCGTCATCATCGATTCGCAGTTCATTCCCGTTGAACAAAAGACGGGAAAGGTGCCCAAACGGCCGCATGATTCGCACCGCCTCCAAGCACTGGCCTATGCTCGATTGGTCGAGAAAACAACTGGGCGCTCCCCACCCTATGCCCTGCTTCGCTACGGACCCGACAACCTGCACCAGCTCATGTGGGACGAGGCTGCAAGAAAGGAATTGGACCAACGAATCCATCAAGTCCAAGCGGCGATGGCCATGGGAGGAGCGAAGCGAGACCACCAACGGGCCGGGAAATGCAGGAACTGTTCACGTCGCCATGCGTGCAGCCAACGGCTTGCTTGAATCAAGAGCAAGCGTCAACCAGCGGATATTGGACACAACTGTCGGTGATCGTGACGATGATGATGAAATTGTCTTGCAACGAACCTGTGAAACCTTCACCGCCCCCACGCGCCTTCACGTCCAGTTCCCATTCACCTTGGGCGAACGAAGGATTTGGCAGGAGGGTTTCTTCGAGCGGGCTGGCGTCTTCGCTCACGTCCTGTTCCCACTGGACCATGCCCTCACTGTCCGTGAGCGTAGCACGGACGTATCGACTCTCGTTGTCCCAAAAGGTTGAGGGAAGGTTCCGTGAAAGTTCGAATGAGACCTTGAAGTAAACGTCAACTTCAGTGGTTTGATCGTCGACCACAAACGTTGACCGGTTAGTGTATTCCTCAGCATAGTCCTGAAAGTTTTGAAACGAGTGGTCAACGGTGATTTTCTTGTTTTTCAGGCTCTCATAGGCCGGTTCTCGGAGGGACTCAACGGACTCTCTCGCAGCGATGAGGCCCATGCATCCAGACGTGGAAGCCATCAGAACCACCATGAGGAGGGCCGCACCGAGGCCGGGTCGCCGCATGCCACAACCAGCGGCCACGACCCTATGAAGCCCTCGCTGGGCCCTTCCGAGCATTTGAAAACCAAAGCCGAGCTGGTTTCAAACGTCTGAATGAAGCGGAGTTAAGGCAGAGCTACGGCGATGACGAGCCCTATGAAAGCTGACAGACGCTCAACTAAATTTTGCCCCGCAGACGCTGCATTCCTTTGCTCCGGCTGGAAGTTCCGCACCGCATGCACCGCACTCGTCGGTTTGGGCTTCCTTCGGCTTCTCCTTGGACTGGCGTGTCGCACGGCGACGAGCGGGTTTTCTGGTTTTGGTTTCCGTAGCGGTTTTCTCATCGTCGCTTTCTCGGGGCAGGGGTTTCTCGTCCTTGTCGGTAAACGAGAAATTCGCCGTCGCTTCATTGACCTCGTTTCCAGCGAACGATGAATCGGTCAAGCTCATGCCGACCTGCACCTTTTCTCCAGGAAGAACCCCCTC
>CAXHCG010000077.1:0-7999 GCA_964014905.1 uncultured Candidatus Poseidoniales archaeon
TGCCGATGGACAAACCCACTGGGACGGAGTGCGTAATTACCAGGCGAGGAACATGATGAGGGACGCCCTGAAAACAGGTGATTTGGTGCTCTTCTACCACTCCAACACCAAACCTCCTCACGTGGCCGGTGTCGCTCGTGTCGTTCGAGATGGTTATCCTGATTTCACTTCATGGGATTCAAACGGGAAGTACTTTGATGAAAAATCAACGCCTGAAAACCCTCGTTGGTTTATGGTTGACATTGAACCGGTCAGCGAATTGGCCATGGTTTCGCTTCATGCGATGAAAGAAAATCCAAATCTCGAGGGGATGCCTCTGCTGCAGCGGGGGCAGCGTCTTTCTGTGCAGGCTGTTTCTGCAGCGCAATTTGATGAAGTACTGAAAATGGCGAACACTCAACGCTCTGATCTTGCATGATGGTGATGGTATGACCGCCCCCATTCCAGTCTCATCCCGTGCGGCTAACATTGAGTATGCCATACGCGACGTTGTCGTTCCGGCTGTTGAACTGGAAGCCCAAGGCCACACTATTTTGAAACTCAACATCGGGGACCCGATCGCCTATCCTGGTTTACCGACACCCTCTCACATGGTTGAAGCCTATGTTGAAGCCCTCCGGAACGGCAAGAACGGCTATTCTCCTTCCTACGGACTGCCTGTTCTTCGGGAAGCGATTGCAAAGGACGAACAGCGAAAAGGTTGGAATGCAACATCCGACGATGTCTATGTTTGTCATGGCGTCACAGAGGCACTGCAACTCATTTTCGCTGCCGTTCTCGAGGAAGGCACCAAAGTGTTGGCGCCCGGACCACATTATCCTCCTTACATGGCGTATCCGCAAATGTACGGGGCTGAAACGGTTGAGTACCAACTGCACAGCAACGACGGCTGGAAACCTGATTTTAGGGACATCGAAGAGAAGATGGACGACGATGTGCGTTTGTTGGTGCTCATCAATCCAAACAACCCTTGTGGTACGGTCTGCGGTGCAGAGGACATTGACGCCCTTCTCGCCATTGCCCGCAAGTACCCGAACTGCATCGTGGTAGCGGACGAAATCTACGACGGTCTTGACTTTACTGGGCAACACGTATCGGTCGCTAGTCGAAGCCATGACGTTCCCGTCATCGCCCTCAACGGGGTTTCCAAGGTTTACTACGCGCCAGGGTGGCGCATTGGCTACATGGCGATTCATGATCCCGCCCAACGAATGATGAATGTACGAGACGGCTTGGAACGCTTGCTTCGCTCCCGACTGTGTGCCTCCACACCGGCACAAATGGGTTATCTTGCTGGCCTGGAACAGGACCGGAGCTGGATGGAGGGCTACGCAACGCGGGTCAAACAACAGCGGGACCATTGCCTTCAACGCATCGACCAGATTGAGGGCTTGGAAGTCGAACAACCCGGTGGGGCCTTCTACATGTTCATTCGTTTGACCGATGAGGCATGGGCGAAGGATGACAAATCCTTTGTTCTCAACCTGCTCCATGAAGAACATGTATTGCTCGTCCACGGTAGTGGTTTTTCACCAACGTTGGGAAAGGGGCATGTCCGATTGGTCTATTTGCCAGATGTTGAGGTGTTGGACGAAGCGTTTGACCGTATGGACCGCTTCTTGCAAAGGCATCGAACCACCGACATGTCGTAGGAGTATTGATGAATCAACGCTTGAGAGGCTTCGTCATGGGCCGCATTTCCACGTTGGGATTGGTAGCCATTGCGGCCGCGTTTTTCACGCCTGCGGCCTCGGCGTCGACGATTTCAACGACCTACGATGCTTCATTCCAAAGTTTCTTGCCGCTCATTTTGGCGTTGGCTGTCGCTTACTTGGTTCGGCGGTGGTTCATTCCACAACAACTCAAAAACCTGCAAGTGGCGTTTGAGATTGATGACGATCTGTACGAAGTTCACCGCATCACCCGCACTTTAAGGGACTCGCGAAGATTGCTGAAGGCCGGCCGCGTGGGGTACGGCGTTCTTCTGTACATGATGGGCCTCACTGGCGTCCTCATTCTCATTGCCGAACTGCTTCTGGATGCCGCAGTGTTTTCACAGCTGAATCTCTACATCATTGCGACGCTCATCCTCATTCCTGTTTTAATTTCGCCATGGGAATCGCTTAACAGCCAACTTTCCTCACGCCGACGCGACGTTCGCTCATCGGTCAGCACTGACCTCATTCGGCGCGTGTTTACCCTCGCCCTCCTCCTCATCGTCACCCTCCTGGTTCTTGCATACGGCGTCCAAATCGAAGGTTCACTTACGCCCACTTGGTTGGCGTTTGGCATGTTGGCCTTTATGGCGCCGACAATTTTTGCTTACGGCCGGATCATGGGGGCATCCTGGAACATGCTCCTCATCAACAAATGGCGAACCGCTCGAGGTCGTAAAAACCCAATTGATCCTGATAAAAACGGTCTGATTGGACGTGTATTTTCCTTCTTGCTGGTCCTCTTCTTGTTGACCATGCCCATCACGGCGCTCAATGGCATACTGACGGTGTTCTATGTCATGATCAACGCCCCTCCAAATTCCGAAGAGATTCTCAATTATGGAGGCATCATCGGGTACTCACTTTTCGTCCGTATCGATGCGATTTCGGAATTTTTATTCCACTGGGAATTCATCAAGTCCCTGCCCCAATTCCTTTCTCTTTACCTTACGCTCAACATTGCCATCGTCGGCTTGGCGTTTATTTTTGAATTGACACGCAACCTGATTCTTGGAGGTCAGACCTTTGGTGGCATGTTTGGTGTGACGTTGGACACGCCCCGTGAAATCCGTGCTGAAAAATCCGCCCAAGCTAGGCAACTCACGTTTGCCTTTGCAGGGTTTTCAGGCTACACTGTTCTCCTGCTTATTCTCGTGTGCTACAAGGAATTTGGTTCGCTGATGCCGCTCACCGCAACGTTGGAAGCGAATGATTTCGACGAAGAGATGCGTTTGCTTACGGTTTGGCTGTTTATTGCCGTGGGTCAACTCGTTTTCCTTTTGACTTGGCTCCTTTCAATCAGCAAGTTTGGTCATCTTCTTGGCCTTCGTTTTGACTTGAACCCCGACGAGCGTCGAGAAGGTGCGGTTCTCCTTGAGGGTGGAGACCGGTTGCAAAATTTGGTAGAAAATGCAGCCTTCAACGAAGATTTGGACATGCTCATTCGGATTCAAACCCATGACTTCCCGGGAGACCAAGCACTGATTCGGCAGGAACAATCGCGTGCGTCGATGTGGGAGAAATCGCTTCGAGGTTTATGGCCTGAGGCCATCGAAGAATGTCGAAAACTCCTCGCTCAATCCGGTGGAGACAACGACGAAGCGAGGATGCTCATCGCAACGGGCTACATGGCATTGCGACGGTTGGATGCGGCCCGTGAGGCACTGCATGGGCTTCAACAACCCGAAGGCTACGATGAACCAGAAATCCTCTCCTTCATTTGCGAATGGCTTGACCCGTGGAACGGAGCGGTGACAGAGGACGACATATGGGACTGGGAAAACAACTCAACGATTGACTACCTCCAGATGCTGCAGACCATGATGAAAACATGGAAGCCTCAACCTGCAGAGATGATGCTTCACAACGACAAACTCTCTCAAACCGGTCAGCTTTCCATGGTTGCCCTGCTTCGCGGTCAACGGAGGTATGACGAAGCCTTGCAAATTGCGATTTCACTCGTTCGTGCCGATCCAATCGGTGTTCGCCCTCGCCTCGCTGTCGCTCTTTGCCTTTTGGACACCGGACAGTGGCATGACGCCAAAACCGTCCTCGATGAACTCATCAAAAGCGACAGCAAAGATCCAAGGGTCCAAGCGTTGGCTGTCATTTTTGGATACGGCACCAAAGGCCGAGAACACATGGAGGTGTCGCTGCTTCTCGACGACAGGAAGGAGACAAAGAAATGGATGGACGCTGCACCGGTAAACGCCTATGCAGCCCTCTTGCAAAAGGGTGGGCTTGACGAAGCCATGAACGCCAACGTCCTCATTGCCGCTCATGAAGCCACACGGCGGGCGGTACCGCCGAGGTATTCTCCAGGAATTCTTTCAACCGTTTTCCAGTACCTCGTTCTTTTGCCCGTATGGTTTGTAATGGGCATTCTTGCCTATCAGGAAATCGGTGATGTCGAGGGTCTCGCTGTGCTTGGTGGCTTGTTGTTTGGGCACTACTCCTATCGCCGCGTCACTCGCCAGCAGGAACACCAGATTCGTCATCGTGACCAGCGTGGGATGATCAAATACGCCCGACGACTCAAGCGATTCAAGGCGATTCCACAAGCGAGTAACATCCCGATTGGGAATCACCTGCTGCTGAGCGGCATTCTTGTGACGGTGAACGGGGTTGTCCTCGACATCGGATTCCCGGCGTGGATGTTTGAACGACTGCCAAAGGAGCAGGACAAGAAGGTTCGTCAACGCCTTCGTAAGCGTAGCCAGGCCATTGAGAAAGGAAAGACTCCAAGGGTGTCGGCTTTGGGGAAGGCATGGTGGCTCAAGCGGCCAAAAGAACACGGTGATACCGGTCCTATGCTGGAGCGAACCATTGGCCCTGTGGCGTACCGTGGACGAACCAATTACACCCGAAAGAAGGAGCCGAGGGCCCTGAACGATGCAGCAGAAGGAAAAGAAACTCCGCTTCAAAAGCGGTTTATTCCACGCAACACCATTCGGAGCGAACGTTCTTGATGCACGCCTCATTCTCGGACTAACGAGGGTTCAAAGACTGCCGAAATCACCGATGGGTCATGAACCAGAATCAAGGTGCATGGAGCGCATCTGCAAAGCACAAAGAATTCGCAGACACAGTGAGCCAAGCCGTACAGTCCAGTGGAGAACTCTACCGTCTTGGACTGGGCATGATCGCTTCGGAGAACATCGTTTCGCCCGCCGTTCGGAACATTGTTTCCAGCGATTTACACGGTCGCTATGCCGAGGGACTTCCGGGAAAACGCTACTATCAGGGATGCGATGATTTTGACACCATTGAAGCATTGGGGATAGAACTCGCTCAACAGGTGTTTGGTGCCAACTTTGCCAACATCCAGTCCACCTCTGGGACGGTCTCAAACATTGGTGCTCTGAAGGCACTGGCAAAGCCAGGCGACGCCATCACTGCTGTTTCAACCGCTGATGGGGGGCACATATCGCACGCACGCATGGGTGCCGTAGGATTGCGGGATCTTAACTTGACGACCTATCCGTGGAATGAAGAGCGCATGGAGCCTGACATTGACGCTGCGTGTAAAACCATTCGAGAGGTGGAACCGAAGGTGGCGCTGTTCGGGCAATCGGTTTTTTTGTTCCCAACCCCGCTTGAAGAAATGGCTGCCGCTGCAAAGGAAGTCGGCGCTTCCGTCATGTACGACGGAGCCCATGTTTTGGGCTTGATCGCAGGCGGTCAATTTCAAGACCCGCTCCGTGAGGGAGCCGATCTCATGACCGGTTCGAGCCACAAAACATTCCCCGGCCCCCAAGGCGGATTTTTGCTTTCATCTTCCGAAGACGAAGCATTCCAACGTCGCCTTAACAACGCCATGTTCCCCGGGGTTTGTTCGTCCTACCACCTCCACCACGTGGCGGGCAAGGTGATGGCGCTCGCAGAGTTCATGGAATACGGTGAAGCCTACGCTCGGGACACGGTCTCCAATGCGCAGGCGTTCGCAGGGGCGCTAGCCGCAGAAGGGTTCGATGTGCTTGCTGAAAGTCGAGGTTACACGGCCTCACACCAGGTCTTGACCCGTCATGGGGAGTTGGATTCAGGCGCAGGAGCGCGTGCGGCCAAACGTCTTGAGGATGCGGGCATCATCACGAACATGAACATGCTTCCAGGCGACACCAAAGCAATGACACCATCCGGACTACGACTTGGGGTCCAGGAGTTGACCCGTGTTGGTTTCACCAACGACGACATGCAGGACGTTGCCCGATTCTATGCAAGGGTTCTGCTCGAAGAAGAGGATACAACCCAGGTTCGAAAAGACGTTCAAGCCTTGAAGTCCGAACGCCAAACCATACGTTATTGTTTCAATGAAGAGGAGCACTCGGGTTATCCAAATTAACGGGGTGTTCCGATGGGGAACCAATCCGACCACTCTCTTAAAGCGTTCAGGTTTGGTTCTGACGGGTTGTTTTGTGATGCCATCGGTGAACCATGCCTTCTCGTCGGAACGGTTGAGTTCCAGAATTTTTGTCATGCCTTGGACGTATCGTTCGAAGCTCCGCTTGGGCGACGCCTTATTTACGCCGCCACCGATTCCGAGGAGCACGCCATCAGCGGACAAAACGCGTTCCGTTTTGGTCGCTGGTTTGGGCGCCGCCGTTCTGAACGTGCACTAAAAGAACGAGCCAAATCGATGGGCTGGGGGTGGATTGAGCGTGACCAAATTCTGGGCCCCGCCCACGACGGATTGTGCGTCGGTTTTTCACTCGCTCACGCAGAACACCTGTCGCAATCCCGGTATGAATTGGAATGGGACCAACGCTCCCCCGAACTCATCAAGACGACGTTCAAACCAAAGCAGGGTGATATGGTTGCAGCGCCCTCATCTGCACGACTCAACTGGTCGGATACGTCCGTTCAATCCCCGTCAGTGGGCGTTGTAAAACTTGACCTCGACGTGCGGGATGCAACCTTTTTTTGCGGCGAAGCACGATCGTTTTTCGCTCCCGCTGAGATGATGCATCATTTGATCTCCGGCCTCTGCGGGCGCCCGGTTCATAGCACGCCTTCCTTGGAAATAGCTCACATCGGTACAGAGTTGGAACAGCCCGATGTATTCAGGGCCGTCGTCAATGCTGCAATGGCGGCCTACAAGCAAACTGAATACCCCATTTTTCTCCAAACAAAGGATGACTGGTTCGGGCATTTACTGGCGAGGTTTACCAGGCGCGGATTTGGTACGGTTGAAGTGGAAAAAAGCATTGTTGATGGCGATAAATTCACAAGGTTTCTGGTTCGTTCACCCTCCCCCGCCATGGTTGCTGGAACTTTGCTTGGTATGTGGCAACGGGCGCATGGGAAACGCTTGGCCGCCACGTTTCACATAACCTCATCCGGTTTGGTTGTCGAAGCTGCAGAACCCACCGTTGAATATTGAGCCTAAAACCCATCTTCCTCGCTCTTTTGGGACGGTACATCGTGCCCATCTTTGGTCAAGGTTCATAACCGAACCGATGCCTCGTTAGGTTAGCACAACGGTGCTGGGTGTCACACATGAGTCTTAATCACAACCAGATGGCGTATGTAGCAATCGTTTCTACTCTCATATTTGGCTCACTTTTTGTGGGTATTTCCGGGTTCTTCCAAACAAGTGAGGAAATCGGGGGCTATGAAAGCGCCGTGGAGGAGGACATCCGTGGCGAAACCGCCCTCATTGAGGCGGGTCTTGATACCGATGGAGACGGTCTTTCGGACAAACTTGAAGAAACCCAGTACGGCACGGACGTCAACGATCCTGACACGGACAACGATGGTATGAGCGACGGTTGGGAGGTTCAACACGGACTAAATCCGCTCGATAACGGTGAATCTGAAGACCTCGAAATAGATCCTACTCAAAACGACGAATCAAGCAATGCGCAAGTCGAAAATGAAACCGAATCATGGCCTGACCCCAACCAAGGACCGAGTGGGGACCCCGATCGAGACGGCTTAACGAACCAAGCCGAACAAGAACTCGGTACAGACCCCCAACGCGCCGACACGGACAACGACGGACTCAACGACCGTTGGGAGTCGTTGTACACGACCAGCGTCCAAACACCCGGTGGTGAAGTGGTTTTGTTCAACCCTCTCGATGGCAACTGGGATTGCATCTTGTTGGACGCCGCCATGGTCGACGCCTTGCAGGACCGGTTTGACGGTGAAAACGGCATGGCGGAGTGGGACGACTTGGCTTCCAATGACCGCCACTCTTGCGACATGGTTCTTGACACGGACGACGACGGACTTGCAACTGTCTCTTATACACATCTGACGCTGCCGACGAAGGTTCGAGTGTA
>CAXHCG010000078.1:0-7970 GCA_964014905.1 uncultured Candidatus Poseidoniales archaeon
AGATTATCAGCGGTCTCGTGGGCTCGGAGATGTGTATAAGAGACAGAGGGTGACCTCCAACACAGCGTTGGCAGCATCGCTTACGGTCTCCGAACGGGCCCACACCGTGAGGTTGACCGTCAATGAGTCTCCGTTGAGGTTCTTGAGCGTGGTTTCGGTCACATCAACCGTGATGGTGATTTCTTTGGTTTCACCGGTGGCCAGCGTGTAGTCCTTGTCCAAACGTGCGATGGAGGAGCGGAACCAGTTGTTTCCTTCGCTTGTGTCCAGGTCCATCACGACCCGTTGACCAGTGGTGTACTGATTGACGATGCGAACAGCGACATCGTACTCGCCTTCCTCGGACACCTCTAGCGGTTGAATGGCAAAGATACGAAGCCAGTCCTGAGAGCCCACCAGATAGGTTGCCTCACCAGTGGCACTGATGCTGGTGTCTGAAGTACTGGTGGCGGTCACTTGGAGGTTCAGGCTTCCTTCGGTGCCTTCGACGAAGGAGAATTCAACCGATACGTTGTAACTCGCACCGATATCGATTTCTGGTGTGTTCCCAGCGATGAGGTTGGTAAAGGCGGCGTTCATCCCCGTTGGGATGTTCAGTGACATGGCAAAGCTGTCGGGATTGTTTCCATCGTTGCGCACCTCAAACGACATGGTTTGAGCAAGATCACCTGGGATGTAGGACTGACCGGTTTCCTCATCCGAAACGAAGACGGCGGCCGTCTCAAGGATTTCGATGATAAGTTCAACGGAGTCGAAGACGTTTTCATCGTCCACGCTGGTCGCCGTGATGGTCACGGAGTAGAAGCCCGGGCTGAGCCCGATTGGCATGGCCAGTTGGACCACGACCGTGGACTCCCCGTCCCAGGCGTCCAAGACGGGGGACTGATCGGCCGGGAGCGAGGCTTGCAAGCGCCAATTGCTCTGACCGATGCCCAAATTGTATTGCTCGTCATCGTTTCCAAGGTTGAACAAGTCAAGGTAAAGCGACTTGCCAATGCCGTTGGCGGCGCCCGAGAAGGTGTTCTCCTCAGCCACCAGGTCGACATGACGGAGAACGGGGACCTCGATGTTGCGGACCAAGACGTCCGTGCCAAAGAGCGCTGTGCTGCACGAAGGGCAGGTCGCCCGTAGGTTGAATGAAACCGTCCCTGGGTTGGCTAATTCAGGCGAGGTAAGGTTGAGAACCAGATCCATTCGCTGGCCTTTGTACAATGTGATGGGGTTTGGTAGGATGACGCCAGTGTCGTTCTGTATCAGTCCAACCCAACCGGAATTCTCGGAAAACGTGGTGGCGAGGTTGAACGCTGCGTCTCGGTTTCCAGTGTTTTGAAGTCGGAAATTGACCAACCCGTAATCATCGGGCCCAATCGTTGCTGCAACGAGCGGGACGGTGGAGGTTAGCGCCACACTAAACTGTTCGCTGACCGCCAAATCCATACCAATGCGGGCCTTTTCTCCGAGTTGGGCGCTGCTTGCATCGGTGAGCCAAAGATTCCAGTCCTGCTGTTGAACATCGGCGCCGGCTGGCACGGTTAAATTGGCCCAGAATTCGATGGTTTTTCCAGCGCCGAGGGGCGGGATGATGACATTGGTTCCGTGGTTGCTGCTCCCCTCTATGTCCATGCGGATGATTGGGAACGGAACCATCCACGAATCGTTGGTTACGTTGGTTTCAACCCGGATGGTGGCGGGTGCGTAGCCGTTGTTGGTCAACGTGCAGTAGAGCGTTGCCATTTGATTGGGGGCCACGGTGTAGCCGTTGAGTGGATTATCGCATTGGAGGTCAACGGTGTAGTCGGTGACCCGGCTAACACCAAAGTGAACGAAATCGTCAACGTGGAACCCCTCGCTGGCGACGCTGCTGTCCGATGTAAACAACATGCTGAAGGTGTAGGAGCTTCCGCCGAGGAACACCTCTGGGTTGGCCAGGTTGGGGATTTGTTCCCACGACACCTGTGGGTCCCACGAAAGGTTGGTCCACTGACCTGGAGCTGCACTTGGGTTGCCCTGGGAAATGTCCCAAGAGACGGACTCGAAGGGGTCGTCGATGTTGCCTGAGCCACGCCAAAGTTCCATGGACACCGAATCTCCTGCTGACATGCTACCCCATGCTTGGATGTGGAATTGGCTCGAAACGAATTCGTTTGAGTAGAACAACATGCGGCAAATGTAGGCTTGGTTGACGTTGGTGAGTCCAGGGTCAAGCACATCGGTATCGCAGGAATTCCCCGTCATGTATCGAGCATGAACCAAGCGGGTCGCTTCGGCGCTTGAAGGGTAGTTACTTCCCGGTGATGAATGACGCCAGTGAACGTTCCCAGCGGCGCTTGAAGTGGAGTCGGTCTGCCATGAACCAGCAGCAACGGCGTCGCCACCGTCGGCAGGGTATTTTCCGGTGAAAAATTGAGGTCCAGTGACGGCAGCCGTTGATTCCATATCGTCAGCGGCGACGGCCACTGGGACGATTTTGTCGCGCTGGTCGTTGGAGTTTTTGTCATCGTCAGCAAAGTTGACGGTCGCACGGACGATCAGACCGCCCGAAAGGTCGTTGGTGGACGTGTTGAGAATCGAGTGGGCTGCGGTCGGCGTCCACTCAAAAATCTGGTTGAACGATTGCCCGCCAGTGAGTGGGTTCGTGGTAAAATCAAAGGATTCCATGACGAAGCCCACGGGGTGAACCACGTCCACCGAAACGGGAGCAGCATCGCCGATGCCTGATGCGCCAAACCGTTGCACGGAAACGGTGATCTCAATGGTCTGCCCCATGAAGATGTAATCGACGACTGTGCCGTCGGACTGGACCCACTCATTGGCCTCAACGCTGGCGTTGCCGACGGCGATGGATTTGACGGTGAAGTCGTCGTTGGTACCGCCACGTCCTGAGGCGGCCTCTGCCGGAACAACCATGTTCATGGCGAGGGTTTGCATCAAGAGCAGAACAACAATGGTAAAGGGCATCATTCGGCGCATGGACATCAGCAACCTTGCCGAACACGATTGAGCATAAGAAGGTCGCCTTCTCGTGGGCTACCAAAACCGGTCAAAAATCAAGGTTTATCGGAGGATTCCACATCAAATCCTCGAATGACTGGTTCGTTGTGTGAGGGCTGTTGCACTGGCCGATGAGGGGAGTGATCAGCGGCGTTTGAAAGCAGACCTTCGATGTCCAAATCGTCGACCATCGAGGGGTGATCTTGGACCACCGGAGGAGGTGTTTGAACCGGCTGTGCGGCTGGCACCATTACGTGCTGAACGATGGCAGGCGTGTAGGCAAGCGTTGGCTGACTTGCTTGCGAATGTGCCACTTCGGCAGCCAGTTGATTCAAACCTGCAGAGAGCGAATCCAACTGCTCTTGCGCATCATCGTCGATTCGAGATGAACCCGGACGCATCCACGCTGGTGGTTCGCCTGCGCCCCCGCCAAGAACCGCTAGCGTGGTGAACGCAGCGATGGGCATGACCGCCAACGCCGTGAGCAGGTTCAGAAACGAGGTTTCAGGTGTCGCCCCCGCAGAGATGAGCGATTCAAACAATTGCTTTTCAAAGGCAATGTTCAACGATACATCCTCACCAAGAACACGCTGAACGATGTACGAGGAAAGTTGCCCCATTGACCACAGCAAAAAGATGGGGAAGGCCCAAGAAATTCGCAAGGTGTTGCCGAGGAATTTTCTCCCCAGAGAGGCCAAGGTGATGTACCGACGGGCGAACCGGGGGAACATGCGAATCGAGAGGAAGAGGCACATGGCGTACAAGACCAACGCCATCTCCAATTGTCGGTTTTGGCGGACAACGCCCTCAGGAAACAAGAGAACCAGCGAGAGAGGAATGGTCGCCAGCAGAACTTGGAACGGAATGGCCAAGAGGACGAGGGAACCTCGGATGGTCCACAATGCATGTCCCGCAGAAAAGCGATCGTAAACAAGCGTTGAGAGTTGACCATGGGCCGATGAAGCGTACCGTTGACGAGCCGAGAACCGGTGAGCATTGCTCCCCTTGTGTCGAGTCAATCCCAAAGCGAGCCGCCATCCCCCTGCCTCAATGACTCGATGGGGGGTAAACCCGCCCATTCCGAGGGCGAGCAGGAGCGCAAGCATGCCGTAAAACAGGGACGCCATGCCAATCCAGGGAATCATTTCCATCTCGATGGTGAGCCTGAAATCCCCTCCGCTGGCCGAAAAACCAATCAAATAGGTGAGCGCAAAGGCAGCCATTGGCGTCAGGAAAATTTGACCGAGCAATTGCCCTGTCAAACCGACACGGGCAATCATTGACCCAACCATGGGACGGCCTTCCATGCGCTGGAGCGAGCGCGGACTTTTCTCAAAGGTTGCCCTTCAGAACCTCGTCAGAAGTCTATTCTTGCTCCTGAGAGGGTTCTGGGAGCGGTTCTGCCAGTGGGAAACCATCGGTCATGAGAAGACGGATGAAGCCTGCAACACGGCCATCTGACCTCGGGCGGCCGAGGTCAGGCCGTGCGGTACGGGAGAGCACCGCATCGCAAGTTGCGCACGAAATGCTTTGCACACCCCACGAAGGTTGCGGCACACTGCAACACGGCAAGGTGCGAGAACGGTTCATGACGGACTGCAGTTCGACGGCAAGGTCCCGGGTCCACGGAGCGGGACGCCCTGCGACAAGCATCTGCAAGCGCGTAAGCATCATCCAACTCGAGGCGACCCAAAGACCGAATCCGAAAATGGGTGAACCCCAACGCAAGCTCGCAGCGCCAAAGGCGAGAACGAGCACACCCAAAACGAAACTCAACCAGTAAAAGGAACGCATGTGAAGAACACGCTGCGTCAGGTAGGGAGAAAGCGGAATCGGGTTGGGGTGGGGAGGGAAGCGCCGGTTAAACCCGCGAGCCCGCGTCATCCACAACGTCGGTAATCGTGGACCAACATGTCCGATGCTCGCCCCTAAGGTAAAGAGCGCCAGCGAACCGACAAATGACACAAACCTCACCTCATGCTTGTTGAAGCCGCTTCAACGTCGCCTCGACCTTGTCCATGCCTCGGACAATGTCCTCTTGGCCGATGGTGTAAGCAAACCGAAGATGGCCCTCTCCAGAAGGGCCAAAGGCACTTCCAGGGGAACAGAGCACACCGTCCCTCAACAATTCCATGGCCACCTCTTCCGAAGACATCCCCGGGACGTCGACCTTTGGAAAGACGTAGATGGACCCTTTTGGGCGGTGACACTCAACGCCGGGCATGGCGTTTAATCGATCCACAATGAGGTTGCATCGCTTTTCGAATTCCGCTGCCATCATGTCAGGATAATCGTTGGCTTTCTCCATGGCCTCAAGAACGGCGTACTGCATGGCATCGTTTGAACATGCAGCGATGTAGTATTGGATTTTGATGACCTGCTTCATGGCCTCGAGGTTGGTTGAAACGATGTAGCCAATGCGCCAGCCAGTCATCGCAAAGGTCTTGGAAAAGGAGTTGACAACCATCAATTTTTCATAACCGGTTCCCATGAAAGAGACGTGCTCGTTTTCGAAAACGATTCGGTCATAGACTTCGTCGGAGATGATCCACAAATCATGCTTCTGAGCAAAAGCGAGGAGCTCGTCGCGCTGCTGTTCATTGAGGGTTCCTCCAGTGGGGTTGCTTGGAAAATTGTAGAGGATGGCCACCGTGTTCTCATCCACCATTGCTTCAAGGTCAGCAATCTGAGGAATGAATTCATGGTCGAATAAACACGGATAGTACTTTGCTTCGCCACCCACAAGGGTGGCGTCGGGCCCGTAAAGTGGAAAGTAAGGCTCGGGAAGGAGAATGTTTTGCCCGGGGTTGATGACGGTCATGAAGAGGTTGAGCAGAGCATTGGTTCCTGACATGGTCATGCAAACATTTCGTTCGTCCATGCCGGTTTGATACGAGGACCAAGAGGTGGCGATTTTCTTTCGTAGCGACGGTAATCCGGCGGTGGTGGTGTATTTGTTTCTCCCGTCGAGCATGGCCTGATAAAAAGCCTCAATGGCGACGGTGGGGGGTTGGAAATCCGGCTCCCCGAGGCCAAAGGAAATGACATCGTCCCCTGCCAAATCGAACATCTTGCGCACGCCCGTGGGCTGAATGGCAAGAACACGGTCACTGAAGGTGCCCATGACCCACGCAAATCCATTGTGCATTTCAATGCAATTATGATTTCGGGCCTTTGGCCTTCGCCTTTGGCGCCCTTTCAGGTGGCGAAGCATCACCGAGGAGAATGGCATCGGCTGTCTGTGATTCTGATGGCGAATGGAGGAGGGAGGGGGGATCGATGCGTGCGCCTTGAACCACCAAACCGATGAGAATCACGACAACCAAAAGAAGGCTCAACGTGAGCAGGTCAACACCAAATCCAGCCATGCCGTCCTCAGCATTACCGGTCCCCATCACCGTGGTGAACACCGGCAATGAAGGCGCAGCTTGGTCGTTGAGGCCTCGGATTTCAATCGTCTGATTTCCTTTGTCAAGGAGGGCTGGATTGAGGGCTACGACCCACTCAAAGCGTTCCAGTGCTGCCAAACCGCCATCGGTTGTTTCGTAGGTGGCCTCCATCCAAGCACCTTCGTTGATTCGGAATTCAACGTTGGCTATCGAACCGGCCTGACCCCAAGCGATGCCTCGTACCTCGTGCAAGCCAGTTGAGGAATTCACGGTGGAATTGGTGATGTGGACTTGAGAAAACACGTCGATCGTGCCGGTCAGGTTCTCTTCGGCCAAGTACATTGAGAGATGAACGGCCTCGTAGGCGTCCACCATCCCCCAACCGAAGTCTCGGTTCCAGAACGGGTCAACCGCCGCATTTGATGGCTCGCCCCGTCGCTCAGCCGTGAGCTTGAGGATTTCCTTCATCTCGGCGGTCGTGAGGTCGGGGTTGGCTTCAATCATCATCGCGAGAATACCCGAAACGGCTGGGGCGGCGTAAGAAGTTCCCGAACCACGTCCAGTGTAGCCGTTGTCTTCTGCTGAACCACCGGCGAGGTTGATGCAACCACCCGAAGTGACGCAACCTTCTGCTTGGACGATGTTGGTTCCGGGAGCCGAAACCTCGGGCTTCAATTCGTTGAGTGGATTACCGTCGCCGTTGTCCCTTCGTTCACCTCGAGAAGAGTACGAAGCCACCGTGTCGTCGCTTCGGTCAATGGTGTTCTTGTCGTCGGTAGCACCAACGGTGATGGAGAGACTGGAGGAGCCCATGCCGGAGAGGCCGTCGTTGTCAGGACCGTCGTTTCCAGCAGCTGCGCTGACCACCACGCCGGCCTCCATGGCTCGGTTGAGGATTCGGCTGTGCATGTCTTCCCCGTCCGAACCGCCTCCTTCGTGGGACGTGATGCCCCACGAGAGGGAGATGATGTCGATGCCGTAATTGGCCTCGTCAGCGCCCGGCCATGCCGTGTCTTTGTTGTCGATAATCCATTGTAACCCGTTCATGGCGGATTCGTAAAATTCCTGCTCAATCACGTAGTTCTCAAACGGTCCTGCGCCCAAATCCGTGCCGATGCGCACGTCGATGAGGTCAGCATCGGGGGCTGCTCCATAGAACTCGGTTTGTGTTCCCGAGGCGTCAACCCCGGATGCTGCGGCCATGCCCATGCACGCCGTCCCGTGCTGGTTGCCGTCGTCTGGGTCGTAGGTACCATCGGTTTCTCTGCCTCCGCCAGCCGTGCACACCGGGTCGGTGTGGACGTAGCAAACAGCGTCGTATCCAGCGATGAACTTCTCATTGAGGCCAGGGTGTTCATTGTCAACACCGGTGTCCACCATAGCGATATTGACGTCTTTGCCGGTGAATCCAAGATCCCATGCGCCCATTGGATAGAAGGTGGAGTTGCGCGCCTTGACGGCCGGGGTCTGAATGTCTCCATAGAACACGATGTTGCCGTAGCGTTCCACCATGACGACATCGCCCAAGTCGGCGAGAACACCCGCCAAAGAAGCGTTGATTTGACCCAACAACACCCCGTTGACGGATTC
>CAXHCG010000079.1:0-7801 GCA_964014905.1 uncultured Candidatus Poseidoniales archaeon
GCCCTTCCACGGAAAGCGGTTTTCAGCGTCGAAACTGTACTTGCCACCAACGGGGTTTCCCTTCGTCCATCAGCCATCCCGTTTCCTTTCGAACTTTTCTATAGAAGGCGTCCATTCGAAACGGTGGCTCGTTGCCAACACTGCTTGTGAACCATGCTTGAGGTGTGAGCCAGCCGGGGTGTTCGTGCTCGATGAGTTGCCCACCTTCAACGAGGTGAGCCACTTCGTTTCTCAATTCACGCTCCGCCGCCGTGATGCAGTGAAGGTTGCCAAGTTGGGACTGCACTGTTGAAAGAATTTGGGCGTAGGGCGTTTGACCGATGAGGTACGTCACTGGATAGCCCATGGCCTGCAATTCAAGCGCAAAATGCCGCTGATTGGAAAGCAGAACCCCAAGTTTTTGTTGGTGGTACGGACGACGTTGTGCCTTGGCGGAGGATTCGATAAGGACCACACCCAAGCGGCCTTCGACGTTCAACGATTCGAGGAAGGCAACGTTGAGTTGGTCGTAAGCAAGCCAGACCCATGCGTCGGCACTGTTGGCTTCCACGGGCAAGAGCTTTGTTCCGAACACGCTGTTGGTTTGTGCGGCTGAACAAAGATGAGCATCCTTGGAAAAGTCAACTTCGTTCATGATTCAACATCAGCATGCCGGTGATAAAAGGATGCTTTTTGCCATTCAGTAGTGAACCGTCAGTTTTCGGGGCTCAAGGTCCTCTTCAATGTGGGCTCGCATGGCGGCTGCTTCCATGGTCGCACCCCGCATTGTGGTGACGAACGGGATGTTGAGTTCAACCGCCAAACGACGCATCATGTTGCCGTCTCGAACGGCACCACCCGAAACGGTTGGTACGTTGACGATGAAACTCACCTTGCCCTGACGCATGAGGTCAAGAGCATCGGGATGCTTTCCTTCTGCAATGCGGTACACGGTCGTGATTGGAACATCGTGGCGACGAAGGGCATCGGCAGTACCACCGGTCGCGTAGAGAATGAAACCGAGATCAACCAATTCACGGGCCACTGGAACAAGGTTCTCTTTGTCCTCGTCTCTCACGGTGAGGTAGGCTCCGCCCGCCGTGGCCACAGGGACTTCCGTTGCCAAACGTGCCTTGAGGTAAGCCAGGTCCGCGCGTTCGTCCGACCCGTAGACCTCACCCGTCGATTTCATCTCAGGCCCTGGGGCTGGGTCGAGCCCACGCAATTTAATAAACGGAAATACGGGCGCTTTTACACAGACTTGTCCGGAGGTACGGCGAGGGATTTCCTGCTCGCGCAGGGGTTGCCCGATGGTGATGCGAGCGGCGATGCGGGCAAGCGGTAGCCCCGAGGCTTTGGCGACAAAGGGCACGGTCCTCGACGAGCGCGGGTTCACTTCCAACACGTACAAATCGTCGCCCTGAATGGCAAATTGAATGTTAAAGCAACCTTGAATCTTGAGGCCGAGACCGATGATTCTGGTTTGTTCTGCGATTCGCTCCAGCATTGCGTCCGAGATGTTTTGAGCCGGAATAAAGCAGGTTGAGTCCCCTGAGTGAATGCCTGCCTCTTCGAGATGTTCCATGATCGCACCGACCAGCACATCCTCGCCATCGGCGGCCGCATCGACGTCAATTTCCGTTGCGTGTCCGAGGTATTCGTCCACCAGAAGGGGCTTGTCAGGAGCGAGGTAGGCTTCGCGCAGGTAGCCGTCAAGTTGCTGTTGGTTTGACAAAATCTCCATGCCGCGACCTCCCAGCACGTAGGACGGGCGAATCAGCACTGGGAAACCGATCTGATCAACCGCCGATCGTAGGTCATCGGCCGATGTACCGGTCGCTCCACGAGGCATGCGCAGGTCATGGCGCTTGGCAAAGGCCTCAAATCGCTCTCGGTCGCTTGCCTCGTCAATCGCATCCGACGAGGTCCCCATGATGGAGAGGTCAAGACCGTTGACGGACAAATCAGGCAGCCTTGCCTCAAGTGGCAACGCCAAATTGATGGCGGTTTGACCTCCGAACTGGAGCAGAATTCCATGGGCCTGCTCCCTAAGTAAGATTTCACTAACGTATTCCAAGGTCAACGGATCGAAGTACAAACGGTCCGAAGTATCAAAATCCGTTGACACCGTTTCTGGGTTGTTGTTGATCAGGATGGCATCTTTCCCAGCGTCCCGTATGGCTTTGACGGCATGGACACAGCCGTAATCAAATTCAATGCCTTGTCCAATGCGAATGGGCCCACTGCCGATGGCAACCAAGCGCTCTTTCGTGCGTTCTTCCATGTTTGGCAGGCGGTCAATGCCAGAAGACCCATGGGGTTCGTACGTGGAATAGTAATAGGGCGTTTTTGCCGCAAACTCAGCGGCACATGAATCCACCATGCGGTAGACTGGGTGGAGTTTGAGCTGATGTCGGCGTTGCATCACCGCACGCTCGTCTTGCCCCGGGGCGAGGGATTTCAGCCCTTCAGCAGGGAACCCAGCAAGCGCATCGGCGATGTGAGCATCGCTAAAGCCGTGGCTTTTCCACAACCGGAGCTCTTCCTCCGTCAGTTCGGTCGGTGAGACGCCTCGGTCAGCGATGCTTCGCTCCATTTGCGCAAGGCGCTCGAAACCGTAGAGGAACCATCGTGTGATGCGCGTGATTTCGTGAACCTTCTCAACACCCCATCCCCGGCGGAAGGCCTCCAAAAGCGCTCCCATTCGACGGTCGGTAGCGATTGCCAACCAGTCAACAAGGACGGCATCTGGAAGCGGTTCATGCGCCCGCTGCGACATCCCCTCGCCTTCTGACTCATCGGCCCGGGTCAGTGGACGTGGATGAGCACACCCCTGTTCGAGCGAGGCCCAGGCTTTCAGGAAGGCTTCCTCAAAATTACGACCAATGGCCATCACTTCGCCGGTTGATTTCATCGACGTTCCCAACGTCCTGTCGGCGGTTCTGAATTTATCAAACGGCCAACGAGGAATCTTGACCACGCAGTAATCCAGTGTTGGCTCAAAGGCCGCCGTTGTCCCCTCGCCAGTGATGGGGTTTGGAAGTTCGTCAAGGGTGTATCCAACCGCAATTTTAGCGGCCATTCGTGCGATTGGGTATCCCGTGGCCTTGGAGGCCAGCGCAGAGGACCGGGAAACTCGGGGGTTCACCTCGATGACACGTATCTCACCCGTGAACTGGTTAAACGCAAATTGAACGTTACAGCCACCCTTGATGTTCAACGCACGAATGAGCGCCAAGGCTTGGTTTCGAAGGCGTTGATGGTCTGCATCACTGAAGGATTGAAGCGGGGCAACCACCGTTGACTCACCGGTGTGAACACCCATGGGATCGATATTTTCCATCGTGCAGACGATGGTGGCGTTATCGGCTTCATCTCGCATGACCTCGTATTCAAGTTCCTGCCATCCCAAAATGGATTCTTCAATCAAGACTTGGGAAATACGTGAATTTCGTAGTCCCAATTGAGAGATTTCTACGAGTTCCCCCATGTCCCGTGCCGTTCCGCCTCCCAACCCGCCGAGGGTGAAGGCGGGCCGAATCAAGATGGGCCAACTGCCGATTAATTCAGCGGCAGCGATGACCTCGTCGATTGAATTGCACGCCACGGCTTGACTGATGGGTAGGTTGATCGATTCACACACCTGATTGAACAATTCTCGGTCTTCCGCTTTGTCGATGGCTTCCAAATCCGAGCCGATCAGTTCCACGCTCAGGCGTTCAAGGGTCCCGTTGTGAGACAGTTCACTGGCGATGTTAAGCGCCGTTTGTCCACCCATGCCAGCGAGCAAAGCACACGGGCGCTCTTTTTCCAGAATCTTTGCGATGGTGTCGGGCAACAGTGGCTCAATGTAAACGACGTCCGCCATTTCAGGATCGTTCTGAATCGTTGCGGGGTTTGAGTTGACGAGGATGACTTTGTACCCGTCCTCTCGGAGGGCCCGAACAGCTTGCGAGCCTGAGAAATCAAACTCTGCTGCTTGACCGATTTTGATTGGTCCGCTACCGAGCACCATGATGCTCTCGAGGTCGTCTCGGCGCGGCATCAGTGCTCGCCTCCCATGTGGGCATCGACCATCGCTCTGAAGCGCAGGAACAACGGTGCTGCATCGTGAGGACCCGGACACGCCTCGGGGTGGAATTGTACGGTAAAACACGGTTTACCGATCACATCAAGCCCCTCAACGGTTCCATCGTTGGCGTTGATGTACCGGACCTCGACCTCTGAACCATGCTGATTGGAAACGGGAGGGGACGTGGCGCCTGTCGGATGAGCCGCCAACATTCCGTCGGTTGGATGAGCGACGGCAAAGCCGTGGTTTTGACTGGTGATGGAAACGGTGCGGTCTTGGAGGTCAACCACCGGTTGATTGGCACCGCGATGACCGTAGCGCATCTTGTAGGTCTGCAACCCGGAGGCGAGGCCCATGAGCTGGTGTCCCAAACAAATCCCCATCACAGGGAGACCCTCTTGGACGGCTCGAGCCAGGGTGTTTCGGGCGTCGGTTGCCTTGCCTGGATGAGCAGGGTCGCCTGGGCCATTGCTGCAGAACAACGCATCGATGGCGAAATCGGTTCGTAGTCGGTCATATCCGATGTCTGGCGGACACCAAACAACGTCGAACAACATGCAGAGGTGGCGGAGAATGTTGTGTTTAACGCCGCAGTCCAAAACGCCGAGACGCGGTTTTGCAGCACCGAGTTCATCCGTTGTACCGGGATTGAGCTCGAGCGGTTCGTCGATGGAGACCTCATCCACCAAATCCTCCAGTTCAGGAGAGGTTAAGTTCGCGAGTTGAGCCTTCATCTCGTCCTCCCTGGCCACGGGCCCGAACACACACAAGACCGTCCCCAGTTCTCGGACGCGCCGCGTGATGGCGCGGGTGTCGATGTTGTGAATTCCGGGGACACCGTGAAGCCTGAGGAATTCGTCAACGGTGCCCACAGAAAACCGATGATCGGGTTGATGCATGGCGTGGCGAACCACGACCCCTTTTGGCCACACATTGGCCGACTCAGAGGCCCCTATGTGGACTCCATAGTTGCCGATCAGTGGATAGGTGAAGGTCAAGACTTGACCGGCAAATGAGGGGTCCGTTAACGATTCTTGATAGCCCATCATGCCGGTGGTGAACACGAGTTCACCCGAACCGATGCTGCTCGCTCCAAACAAGTCGCCAGGGTACCGTCCACCATCAGCCGTGAGCAAGACACCCGGGCCGGATGCTGCAGGGGGCAGGTTGGCCCCGTCCGACAAACCGTCTGCCGCATCAGGAATCTCCAGCGCAGAGGGATTGTAGAGCCGGTGCGTCGCTGGAAGGGAGCGCGTATTTGCGATGCCGCCCCCTAACATTGAATTTTGTCGTATAAGGCCCCCCATAATGATTGGGTGCGCTATGTCTTGGGATTTCCTTCCATCAACGGCACCCGTGTGGCCAAATTGTGGACTCCAGGCCTACGAGTAAGAATTTATTCACTCTTGTTTTCTCTGTCAAGGTCAACAACCGACTTTCCGCGTGCGGAGGGCTCGATGATCAACCTAGCATCGGGGAAGTGACGCTCGCTCCCTCCTTGCCCAAACCACCCCTCCATGAAGAGCGCAAGGGCGGCCACCTCAGAGTGAGGTTGATTGCCAACTGCGACGTTGTATTGAGCGTACTCAAAGACTTCACTGGGCACTTTTGCACCTCCCACAACCACCACAACTGGCCGGTCTCTTCGAATTCTTGGAATGACGTCTCGGTAGGGTTCCCCGTACATCGTTAAGTGAATGGCCACGCCAGGTTCGCCGTCGCCTGCATCCTTCTGCGTAAACCGCTTGAGCCAACCCATGGCCCCCGTAACGTGTTCGCATGTCATCGCTCCACCAAACCGTTCGTTGACCGAAGTAACGTTGTCAAACAGGTCTGCGTCTTCATCACCTGCGAGAAGGAAATGTGTGGCGCCCAAGGCCCGGGACACCAAAGCCAGATGGGTCGTAATCCGAGGGTCTCGACCTCGACGGTATCCGAGCCTCAGCACGTTAAACGGAGCGGGGCTCATGGGTGAGCGACCAGCCTCATCTTCAAGAGGGTAGCGTTCAGTCATCTCCAATTGAACTCAATGCGGGCCGGTGAACGGGTTCATTCCGCTCTGAAAAGTCGTAATCGTTGGAATCAAGGAAGCGAATCAACCATTTGAGAAGCAAGGCGTTCACGATTAAATTCGACCCGTAGGTCGTTCCACCCCAGAGTAAACCCAAACGCAGCGTGCGCCAGAGACCCAGTTGCATGTCCAAATCAGCGTTGCTGAGGAAGAGGGCACCAATCAGAGGTTCTGCAACGTACAGACCAGCAAGAATCAACATGCCACCCGCTGCCGTAGAAGGAAGGATTTTGCCCATGTCACGACTGAACTCTGTCAAGAGAGCAGAGATCAGGGAAAGCACCATCACGGCGAGGGCGGCTTGTTCAAAATTTAGAGAGAAAAACACCGAGACGCCTTCCGATAAGTCATCGTTGGTTCCACCGATAAACAACCACCAAACCACCACCATGAGCGTGATGAGCATCCCGCCATTTTTTGAGTCGCGTGCAGCCATGTCGTAGACGTCTTGTTGGTTGCGAGGGTTCAGGCGTTTCAAAATCCGCTCTGCAAACTCCCAATCCAAGGGAAGTTCACCTCCCTCGGCCACAGAGGGAAGGCCCAGAGAAGTTTCCTCCTCAAGCAATGCATCCGCTTCGGACATGACCACCCCTTCTTCGTAACAACTTATCAAACCTGCCGAACTCGGAGGGGTCATGGCGTCAGACTTCAGGCTAGCGTCCGACCGCCGAACGGCCATTGCAAAGGCGATGCGGTTTGATACGGCACCCCGCATCATGGGCATTGTGAATGCAACACCGGACTCATTCTTTGAGGGCAGCCGCTCGATGGATGAAGAAGCCGTGCGCCGTGGCCTTTCCATGTGGGACGAGGGAGCCATTTGGGTTGATGTCGGTGGTGAATCCACGCGCCCCGGGGCGGAACCCGTGAGCATTGAATTGGAACTTGAGCGCGTGCTCCCCGTTGTTCGAGGCCTCCGCGCTGCACGACCAATGGGGTTCATTTCGATCGATACGCGCCATGCCGCTGTGGCACAGGCTGCCATCGAGGCAGGAGCCGACATGGTGAACGATGTATCCGGCCTTCGCGACCCGAAGATGATGGATGTCGTCGTCAACACGGGCTGTGCAGTTTGCGTGATGCACATGCAGGGTGAACCGGGATCCATGCAGACAAATCCAAGATACTCGGACGTGGTGGAAGAGGTGCGCTCATCCCTCGAGGAAGTGAAACAAGCCCTGGCTGACCGAGGCCACCCGGTGCCGTTGATTTCGGTTGATCCAGGCATCGGGTTTGGAAAAACTCAGGCACACAACATCGCGTTGCTCAGTGAAGGGCGAGGTTTGGTGAAGACCGAGGGGTCGTTGCTTTGGGGCGTCTCGCGAAAGAGCATTGTTGGCCACCTGACCGGACAGAGCGACCCTGCCCAGCGCCTATCGGGAACGCTTGGCCTGGCAGCTGTGGCCCACAGAATGAAGGTTGACATTGTCCGTGTGCACGACGTTGTGGAACACCGAGACCTGTTTGAGGCCATGTCCCTTGGCTCAACTCAGTCCAAGCACGTTGAGTAAGATGAGGGGGGTCGCCCAGGCGCCAATCATCGACCCGAGGTTTGTTAACGCCGTCACGAACAGCACTTTTCCGGCTGGGTTTGACCACATGAGCGACAATTCGTCCAATTTGAGGAAGGTTTGGAGGTCTTCAGCGGTTGGTTCAGCGAGTTTGAGTTGAACATAGCC
>CAXHCG010000080.1:0-7779 GCA_964014905.1 uncultured Candidatus Poseidoniales archaeon
GGTTGAAGCCGTCGTGCAAACAGCGGTCAGCCAGCACGATCGGGCATCGCTTGAACGCCTTTTGAAAGGGGTTCCGTGTGCGCCGGTCAACACCGTCAACGAGGCACTGGACGACGTCCAAACCGAAGCCCGTGGCGGACTGGTGGAGCACGAAGGCGTGATGACGCTGGCGAGTCCCCTGCGCTTCATTCAACCGTCAAATGAAAAGAGCGAGGTTTGACCGCCCTCACGAAGGTAGCCACCTTCCTTGAGTTTCTCAAAAGCCTGGTCCATGCGGCGTTGGCTGAACTGGCGCTCCTCCTGAAGGAACTGAACCAAACCCTTGCGGTCAACTTGCCCCTGCTTGAGGTCGGCTTCTTCGACTTCAATGGCGGGATGGTTCAGGAAAATTTCGCGAATCTCAGCCAAACGTTCGGGTACCTCCTTTTCCTTTGCTTCGCAAACGGCTTCCAGTGTACCGAATTTCTTGATGAGTTTGAGCCCCGTCTTTGGCCCGATGCCCTTGATGCCCGGGTGATAGTCCGTGCCAATCATGATGGCCAAGTCCACCAGTTGTTCCCTGCTGAGTTCGTTGCCTGCCAGCATTTCATTGAGGTCGATGGACTGGGCGTGAACCACGCGCCCGTAGCGCTTCGCCCCGTCATCCATGAGGTTGCGAACGAGCACAGGCGAGCCGTAGAGCAGAGCGTCCCAGTCTTGGGTCGCCACAACATCCAGCTGGCCCTTTGCAGCCATCACGGCGGCTTGGGCTTCTCCTTCGGCAGCGGCGGTCACCCACGGCACACCCATGAGATCGAGGAGACGCTGTGTCTCCTCCACCATTTGAGGCGAGTAGTGCATGATGCGAGCGGCCATTTTCTGCGCCAGTGCAAAATCGCCTGCGGCCAGCGCTTCTTTGTGGACTGCTTCCGCCTCCACGCGACGCGCTCGTCGGGCCGCCATTTCGTCGGCTTTGAGGTCCGGGGAAGTGCCATCAAAAACGTAGACGGGTTTGATGCCCATGCTGAGCAACGTCGCCGTGCGATGAAGAAAGCCCATCAAATGAGAAACTGGATTTCCATTGGCGTCTCGAAGCGGCATGCCGTCCCCTTGAGGTGAACGGTCACGCATGGTGGTCAAGAATTGGAAGGCGGTCAGGAAAGCATCGATTCCAACGCGTTGCCCAGCGAGGGCTTTGAGGCTGGTCTGTTCTGCTGGGGCGATGTCTTTGAGATTACAGCCCATGAACCGAACAACAGGTCACCGTATGTAGCCATTCGCCTGCGATTGCATCAAGAAGGCCGAGCGACAGGACAAGGCATGGGGGACATGCTGGCGTGCTTGCGCGGTTGGCATCCAGGCCTCGCCTTCGCTGAACTTGCCGCACTCTTCCCGGATTCAACCCTTGCACAGGAAGGCAACGACCGGTGGTGCAGGCTGGCTGACGCTTCACCCACTCGCCGAATGGAAGCACTCAGGCTAGCGAGTGGACTGCAGTGTTTCCTCCTTGACGGTGTTGTCCAATCCACGACCAGCACGACCTCAGAGCGATGGTTGGAAGGAATCCACGCCTACCTCAAATCCCACCCCGTAGAGGGAACGGTCGCGGTGCGTTCTTGGAAGCAAGGTGGAAAGATCCCCGGATGGAGTTTGAGCGAATTGTCAGGCCGGTTGGGGGGTTTTCTTCACGACATGGGGGCTGCGATTGATCTGACCGAGCCCGACAACGTGTTGGCGCTCATTGCGGATGGGCCTTCTGCTGCGTTGGCTTGTGGATGGATGGAAGGGGACGGCAAAGCCGCCTTTTCCAACGGTGAGCGCCGTGCTGGCGAACGCCCGTTTTTCAAGCCGGTCAGCCTTGACCCAATGTTGGCCCGGCTTGCCGTAAATTTGGCTGCTGGACCCCTCGGCAGGGGCCCTGTAGTGGACCCCATGACCGGCACGGGTGGTTTTCTCATCGAGGCTTCACTCAGCGGACGACCCGTCGTTGGTGTTGACGTCCATTCGGAAATGGTCCAGGGCGCTCAGGCGAACCTCGAATGGGTCCACGGCGGAGATGCGCCCCCAAACGCCATCGTGAAGCGAGGCGACGCAACTCGGCTCGAGGACGTTCTCCCCAATGGTTGGCATGGGAAGGTCGCGGGCTTCGTGCTCGACCCTCCGTACGGCAGAAACTCGCACGGGAGCATAGAGGCTGATCCCTTGCTTGAATCATCGCTCAAGAGCGCGCGAGCAGTGGCGCACGATGACGCTGGTTTTGTGTTGATTTTACCCATCCACCCGCCTGAATCGCACACCACCGCGGCCTTGCCACTTGACCACGCATTTTCCCTGCTGAACGGAGCATGGCCCGATGTTCGTGAGTTGGTTGAGCGATGTGGGTGGGCTCCCCAATCCGTTCATGTTGAGCGCGTTCACCGTAGCCTTAGTCGGTTAATCCTTCACGCACGATGCGCTCCTCAAGATTGAGGAGAACGGTTTCGATACCGTCGGGAGGCGAAGGGAACCGTGTCCGATGGACGCATGCCTCATCCAACACGGCCCGGTCATTTGCGTCCAGAACATAGGGGTAGGTTTGGCACCCTTTTGGACGAATTTCGTACACTGAACATACGCCTTCAGCGTCAAGATTTGATGAGTTGGTCAGCAGAAACACACAGGCTCGAGTGTCTGCGTTGTTGAGCAACGTCAGAGCGCCATCGTTTTGGACGGAAAAATCGTCTTGGGCGATGCCTGTTCGCCGTGCTAGCCGCGCTGCCTCGGCTTTCGTGATGGGCATCGTGGTCTCCCTGCAGCACGCAGAACACCCGCTTGGAATGCATGGGAGAGAGCGTGCCATGGGGACCCTACGGCACCCGCCTTCTTCAAGAAGGGGGGGCCTCTCGGGGGGAATACGGGCGATTAGGGTAGTCTGGATATCCTTCCGGCCTTCGGAGCCGGAGACGGGGGTTCGAATCCTCCATCGCCCGCCAATGCTGTGCACGGCGACCTAGTGGTCCTGCCGTGGGCAGACTTATGTAACTTCATTGCGTTCACCAACACCCAAAGTGAGGGGTCCCATGGACATCCCAACCGGCGTTTATTATCCACCGCAGCCAAGTACAACATGAGAACACCATGAGAGGAAAAGGTTCCCAGAAACAGGCCCGCTTGGAGCGGTTGAAGCATGAAATTGTCGATTACGTCGCGGCGATGCCCGGGGCATCAGCAGCTGACATTGTGGCCTTCCTGTCCAATGAACGAAAAATGCGCAACCACGGATTAACGACACGCAAGGTTGGCTTGTTCATTCCTCGCTACCTTTCTGAGATGATCAACTTCCGCCACGATTCTTCGACTGGAAAGCGAATCTACCATCTCGCATCCTGAGCCATCACCACATTCATGCCCAAGTGCCGCTTCGTCGGTGCATGGACTGGAGTGGATTGGCAGACGCCACGACGCTCTTTCCCTCCTTTACCGGGAGAGAAGACGGCCACCTCCCCTCTCTTCCCGAGGAAGCCCCGGTGTGGCGGATGCTCGACCCAAACCATGAGGAGGGATTGAAAGCCCAAATGAAGGCCCTCAACGGCGATATCGCCATTGACAACCCCGGGTTTTTCACCCGAGGAGAAGGCATCATCATCGAGGCCTCCGCCACCGTTGAAGCAGGTGCCTACCTGATTGGACCGTGCTACATCGGCCCACGAGCCATCGTGCGCAGCGGAGCCTACGTCCGTGAATTCTCTTGGATTTCTGCCGACGCTGTGGTTGGCCATGCAACCGAGGTGAAGCACTCCATTCTTCTTCCAGGGGCCAAAGCGCCACATTTCAACTACGTCGGCGATTCCATCCTCGGAAAAGACGTCAACCTCGGCGCTGGAACCAAACTCAGCAACCTCCGAAATGACGGTGGAGAAGTGCATCTTCGCCTCAACGGTGAACGAACCCCCAGTGGCTTGCGCAAATTCGGAGCCGTGCTCGGCGAAGGCGTAGCGTTGGGTTGCAACAGCGTCACCAACCCGGGTGTGGTTCTTGGTTGCAACAGCACCGTATGGCCCAACGTCACCGTCACCGGGGTTCATGAAGCCGGCAGCCAGCATCGCTGAGGGATTGTCGTGGCGGGCTCATTCTTCGGTACCGATGGAATACGCGGACGGACATCGTTGGACCAGATTGAGGAAGATGAGGCGATTCGCCACATCGAAGAACGACGCACCCTCACGCCGGCCTTCATGCAGTTGGTGGGTGAAGCCCTCTCATACACACAACCCGATTTGCCCGGAACCGGCAACACCGTTGTCATTGGATGGGATCGGCGACCGCACAACCCTGCGTTGGTCACCGCGTTGACCCTTGGCCTGCGACTCACCGGTTGCCGTGTCATCCACATCGGGGAGTGCGCTACACCAACGCTGCATCATGCGGTTCTTGCCTTCGCTGCGCGCACCGGCTGCATGATCACAGCGAGCCATAACCCCGTCACCGATTCAGGCATCAAGGTCTTCAACGCCTACGGATACAAATCCAGCAGGGTCTATGAGGACGAAGTCAGCCGCACCATCCGCCAACTCGCTGAAGAGGACCGTGAAGTGGACCAGCCGGACCGAGAGGTTCTGAAGTCGCCGGACGAAGCACACCTTTCCTGGGCGGAGACGACCCACCCAGCGTGGTTGCAGCGACGATGGAATGATTTCACCGCATGTTTCGGCTCTTGGAGCGGTCAAGCAACGTCCGTGATAGCGCCGAACCTCTTGGTTGACGCGGCCAACGGCTTCGCTTCAACCTGGCTTGTCGACTTTCTCAAGCAGCAAGGTGTGGCCTGCAGCAAGGTCGTTTCTCCGAGCGGGACATTGAACGAAGGGTGCGGCGCAGGTGATTTTTCACCAACCCAAACGTGGACCTTCGAGGAAGCCAAAACGTCCACGCACGCCATGCTTCAGCAGTTGGAACCCGCCCCGCCTGGCCAGCTCGTTGGAGTTGCACTCGACGGCGACGGCGACCGGTGTTTGTTCATCGAATCAACCGAACACGGGTTCGCCGTCCTTGACGGCGATGCCATGGGCGCCATGCTTCTCAGCGCAAGTCCAACCGTCGCATGGTCGTTCGCTGCAAGCATCGAATCCGATGTGGGTCTTTTTGCACACGCTACGGGCGTCAATCCGGGGACCACGTGCGTTGAAACCGCTGTTGGAGACCGATGGCTCTCCTTTGCCCTGCGTCCCGAAGACGGGGGGTGGTTGCAACGTCAAGCCATGCCGGCTTGTTGCGGAATCGAAGACTCAGGCCACGTTGTCTTGCCTTCACCGCACCCCGAGATGCAGGGTGAATGGGGCTTGGTGGGCGACGGGGCGGCGACCTTGTGTGCCGTCTTGCTGGCGAGGTCAAACACCGATGGCGCATTTCTCCGCGGGTGGAAACGCCGTGTGTCCATCGCCAACAGTCGACGAGCGCGCTGGCATCGCGAGAGTGACCTCTTTGCAACCACTCTTGACACCGTGCAAACGGGGATGCAACGGCTTGGGTTTGATGTTCGGCAGCGCCTTATCGATGGTGAGAAGGATTTGCTCCTCGTTCACGGCACATCACCCGATGGAGTCGCTTCTTTTGGTGTCCGAAACAGCGGGACACAAGCAAAAACGAGTTTATCGGTCCGGTTGTCTGAGGGCATTGACCCCACCCCTTACATCCACATGTTGGACGAGGTTTACGCTTCACTCTCAGCCGAACTGGTCGCTTCTTAATCGTCCATCAATTCGGCTTCATTCGCTTGCGTGAGGGTGGTGACGGCGAACAAAAGCGCAGCTGATGCGATAAGCAGCAACAGAACGTACGACGCCCCAGTGCCAACGACCAACGCAACCGAAGCCACCATCCAAGCACCAGCAAGGTCGACCGCTCCAACGATTCTCCACGATTTCCGCTGGGTCAAAATGCCGCTGACCCACGCCGTGGCGGAAACCAAAAGGGCAGCGAATGACAGCGCAACGAGGGATTGTGCCATCATCGCCGCTGGAAGAAGAAGGCCATGGCTGGACCAGAGGGCGGAGGAAAGCCACAGGCCCTCGTTGCGAACCACGACCACCCCCGTCCAGCACAAACTGGCCAGTCCAAAGAGGGCGGCCACGTTGCTCGGAGCAAGAAGGGATGAGAACGAAGCAAGTGCCCAAGCAACCCAAGCCTGAACCACAAAGGGAGCGAGGAGGACAACCGTCATCGTTACCGCCGGTTGAGCCCAAGCACGACTGCGCCGGAGTCCAAACAGCAAGGCCACCAAACTTGCTGCACCCAGTGATAAGAAAGCAGCCCCTGCAACCCAAGCACTTCGACCCAGAGCCGTCCGATGATCATCAAGACCTCGTCGGAGCCGCTCCCCTTCGACCCAATCGAAGACGATGACCATGGCCAACAAAGCCAATTCAACACCGAACAGCGGAAGGCCCCAAGAAAGGAAGGGGAGGGACAGAGGGTCGGTCGCCAAAGGCATGGGGACCTCTCCGCCCAACACAATGCAAATCACTCGGTCGACAACAAGGAATCCGAGCAGCGTCTCAAGCGCACTGGGTATACGAAGCCCGAGGTCGTTCCGGCCCATCAGGCCCATCCCTGCCAACAACGCTAGCGTGACGGTCAGCAAAACTTGGTGGACCGCATCATCGGAAAGGACCCCGGTCGTCATCCGACCAGCGATGTGAACCAGCATCATACCGCCCATGGCAACCACGATGGGAAGTTCAACCCCTGCAACGTCCGGAAGGCGTAGTCCAATGGAATTGGCCCGAAGGCGCGTTAGCCCGACCAACACGAGGGCGAAACCTGCGCTGAATCCAAGGGCGAGCAAACCGAACGGCGTGGCATAAGCAACCCATGTAGAACCAAGGAACGCCACGACCAAGAACAGCAACAGGACAACCGGGCGGTAGTGAATGTCGCCAACAAGCAGGTCGTTTTCTGCGCCGACATTTGTCCGCTTGGACCGCTTTTTCTGCTGTTGGGAGAGCTGCAACAGCTCTGCATCAAGTTGCTTGAGCGCCACGTTGGTTGAACCGTCACTGCTCGGCATGGAAACCAAAGAACGCATGCGCTCGCGCTTGGCAGCAAACGCCGCTTGCCGCTCGTCCTTTGCCGCGAGGGCACGAAGCCCCGAACGAACATCGCCTTGAAGCGCCAAGTAAGCGCCGACGACAACGAACATAACAAGCGCAGCCAACTGCATGGATGAATCGTCGATGGATTGCCCAGCCATGGCCATGCTGATGAGTAAACCAAGGGCCGCTACAGTCGGAGGGAGCAAAGCATCGACGGACGCTAACCGCTGCATGTAGAGGAGGAGCGAAACAGCGCCAAAGAGAGTGAGAAGTTGAAGGGGAAGCAGGCCTGAAAGGTCCACTTGCCCGGTCAGATTGTCCGTGCGTTGTGGGCCCAAGGCGACGATGATGAACAACGCCATCATCATCCCCAAATGCACCGTGAGCAACCGTCCTGGTAGACTTTTTATCGATGGATCTCCCGATTCATCCTCGACACGTTCTGCTTGCTTTGAGGAGGCGAGAATCAACAGCAAACTTCCAACGGTCAACCCTGCCCCCCAACCAGCTTCCATGCCGTAGCGCCAAGCGATCGCAAGGGCGCCGATGGACCAAGCAATGACAAGGTTTTGAGGGCGCCCCTTGTGCAGGCCGAGCCAGGTCATGGTCGCGTGTGCAAGCAACAACGCTGTCATGCCACCAAGGACCCCAAAGGCCGTCAACCCGTCCGGCCGAGCGATGGCGACAAAGGCGAGACAGGCGGAAAGGAATCCGAGGTTCCACAGGTTGAGCA
>CAXHCG010000081.1:0-7725 GCA_964014905.1 uncultured Candidatus Poseidoniales archaeon
GAATGAGCGAGCGCCAAGATCTCTTGACGGACGCCGATTTTTCCGTCGGACGCTCCCGCCTCCGTCGCATCACGCACCGTGTATCGGAGCTCCCCAGCCGTCTGCGGTTGGCCGGTCAAGGAGCATGGCGGGGGAAGGAACGCGGCCTGGCGGTCATCGCCGGTGTTTTCTTGGCTTCACTTGTCATCACGACGGTGTTGGCCTACGGCGTGGGTCTGTCGCAGTTGTTCTTCGAGGAATCGCTCAAATCCGAACCCATTGATGCGAAAATCGAGTACGCACGAACACCGGTTGAGAATGCGAGCGGTTGGTCAAACAACACCACCACGATGGTCGAGGTGTGCGATGAATTGCGCAATGAATTCTCGCAGTTCAACGATTGCACCCTTGTTCTGGGACGCCAAGGCATTCACAGCGGTGGGCTGTTCAATTTCGATTTCGTCGTCGCCCAACCTTTGGAGATGCGAGCGATTTCCGACGACGCCAATCCGTTGTGGTCCAACGTCAGTTTTGATTATCCGGAGGCTGAAGACGCAGGCCCACCGATTTCCGATCAGCGCGCCATTCGGTTCTACGGCCCTGAGGCCTTTGACGGCGAACTGGCAGAACGCTACAGGCCGAGCATCATCGCGGGGTCCGGTGAATGGCCGAGCCCGGAAAACATGACCGAACAACGAGGTGTCATACTGCCTTCCACCATCGCGAGCGAAGCCCAAGCAAGCGTTGGCGACGAATTGGACGAACTTACCTTCGCCTACGTCGTGGACGAATCCACAATTTTCGAAGGCACCGTGACCGACGACAATTGCGCCGGAGAAGTGACGGTCGAGAACAACGAAATGATGTATTGTCGGGTGTGGATGACGGTTGAGAACCTCACCGTGATGGGCATCTACGAGCCCTGGCCGTTTGGCAACCCCACCCTTCCGTTCAACCCCATCTTTTCGACATGGGACGTCCTGACTGACAACCAACGCAGTGTCCTGATGGACAACGATCACATGTACCTCGGTTTGACCATTGACCGAGGTGCTCTCCCCACCTCGTCAACCGCTGCGGCAGCCGAATGGTTGGAGGCACTCGGAAAGGACGTGCAGGACGGGTCGTACACCGACGAAGAGGTTGAACTCTACTACACGGACATCATCAGCGGTACCATCACGTTCCTGAACATCTTCCTCGGCTTGATTCAGATTTTTGATTACATCATCATGATACCAATCGTGGTTCTCTCCATTTCAGTCCTCATCTACGGCCTCGTGTTGTCCCTCGAACAACGCCGTCGTGAAGTCAGCATTCACCGGGTGATTGGGGCCGACGGGCAGAGTTTGCAGGGCATGGTCCTGCTGGAACTCTTTGTCATGTCATCCGTTGCTTGGCTTGCAGGGTACCTGTTGGCTTTGTTTTCTGTCCCCCTCGTTCTCTCAGCCGTTGGATTCATGGAATTCAGAACCGGGGACTTTGACGTCAATCCGACCCTCTCGGTGGGGTCAACCATTTTTACCGCCCTCACGACCCTCGGGCTTGCGCTTCTGTTTGGGCGAAGTCGAGCGCGTCAATTCATTGAACTTGAAATCGAAGAAGGCGTGCGGAAAACGACACAGGCCGCTGAACCGAAGCGCTGGCTGCACTGGCTGGCCTTCTTGTTTGGAATGTTGGCGGTCGCAGACACCTGGCTTGAGGCCCGCGGAAACGGCGATGGCATCGTGTCAAACTTCTTCCTCGAGGGCCTCATCAGCATCTTTGGGCCGTTTGCGCTGTGGATCGGTGGAGCGCTCTTGCTCGGTCGGATCGGAGCCAAAGGCCCACAAATCATGCAGGTCGTGTTTGGCCGTACACCGTTGTTGAAGGACGTAAAGCGTGGCCTGAAGGGCTCAGGTTCGGCCGAATCGGTGAACCGTTTGTCCGTGATTATGCTGCTCACCCTCTCCATCGTCACCCTCGCTGCCGTCCAAGGCTACACGGGGACGCTGGTCGATGAGAAAACCGTGGATGCGACCGTGGGTTCCGATCTCAAAATCACGATGGAACAACCCGTGAACGAGACGACCCTGCTGGCCATCATGGATGAATTCACGAGCAGCAGCGTCACTCCCCTTGCCACAAGTGTGCCCGAGTTGGGGCTGGCCGACAACAACGGCGGCGATACACTCCAAACCTACGTTCTGCTGGACGGCAACGGCGATGTCTTGCGATGGAGCGATCAACCTTTGCCGGGCACCAGTCCGTCGGCGGCGATGGAAGCCTACGCAGCTGGAGGATTTTCGGCGGGGGCCGATGCGGCTTACGCCCTTGACCTCGCCGGGTCCGACCGTGGTGGCGATGAGAATCAACTCAACGACGTTCTCCTCAAAAAGAACGATTCAAGCGGTAAATCGGACAACATCGTCTTTGTTTGGGAAAAGAGAGAGGCCAACTTCACCCAAGGTGGATTTTCCGGTGGTTTCCTCTCCCCTGAAGAGATTGTTGATACCTACGCATCCTACATGCACCGGGATTGGTCAGATTTGACCATCCTCAACCAAGATTTGAACGGCCGCAACATCAGCCTTGCCGACTTTGCTCAGAGCAACTTTTCGGGAACCGACCTCTCTGGGACAAACCTCAGTGAATCGTTGTTCTATGAAACGGACCTGACTGGCGCGGACCTGACGGGAGCCAACCTGACCAACGCCATCATTGCCAGCCTTGGCGGAGCTGGAAGTTTGGAAAACACCGTTTTGGTGGATGCAGACCTGACAGGCGCTTGGGGAACAGGAATCGGCCGAATGAATCTAACGATGGCGGTGCTCAGCAACACCACGTGCCCCGACGGAACCAATTCCGACGAGACGGGTTGTGAAGGCGGCTTTGCCGAGGACATCACGCCCATCATGGGCGAATTCTTCCTGGCCAACTCTCAACTGCGGTTTGAAATCACCCCGTTCGCCCATGAAATGTACTACATGGGCATCCACGAATACATCCCGGGTGTAGGGAACGCCGACGGACTCATCATTGGGGAATCTTCGTGGCGAGCGTTCATTGGTGACGATGAAGCCAACAACTACACGTCCACCACGTGGATCGTCGACGTCGATGGCGTTGACGGCGAACAACTCGAGGCGTTGGGCTCAACCATCTCAGCGGATGCCCGCGTCTCCAGTGTGGACGATTGGGCCAGCTCGCACAAAGAAGTTGAACGCAACGGTGGCCTGATTTTCGGTACGCCTGGATTGCTCTCTTTGCAGTTTGTCGTGGCGAGCATCGCTGCGATTGCCTCGAGTTTCGTGTTCTTGTCCTTGGTGCTGAGCCAACGCCAGAAAGAACTGGCTGTGCTGCAGGCCATTGGAGCCTCGCCCAACCAAATCATCCGGTTGGTGCTGTTTGAGATCCTTTCGATTGTGATGGTCTCCATGGTCCTTGGTATTGTCCTGGGTGTCGGTTTGGCCCTGTCCTTCAACGGGTTCTTCGACGTCTTTGGCTTTATCTTCCAAATCTTCGGTGGTTCCACGACCACCATACAGCGGACACTGGTCTATCCGTGGACACAAATTATCTCGGTGTCCTTGGCGGTGTTCGGTGCGGTCGTGGTGGCGCTCTTGGTGACAACACGTCGTGCGCTCAAGGCAGATTTGGCCAGCGTGCTCAAGGGGGAATGAAGATGAGCGATACGATTCTTTACGCAGACGGACTGTACCATGTTTACGAATCCAAAGCCGAGGACGGCAACGTCGTAGCCTTGCGAGGCTTGCACATCGACATGAAGTCCGGCGAGGCCATCGCGGTGGTTGGGCCCTCCGGTTCAGGAAAATCCACCCTCATGAAGTGCCTCGGTGGACTGATGAAGCCAAGTGCAGGTTCGGTAAGTCTTGCCGGCAAGAACATGACCCGTCTGACCGGTCAAGAACTGGTGGAACTGCGTCAGAAAACCGTCTCGTTCATCTTCCAGGAAGGCAACCTCCTGCCCGACTTGAACGCTCGAGACAACGTTGCTCAGCCGCTTCGCCATCAAGGCGTGTCTTCGAAGAAAGCGCTGGCACTGGCCGACGCCATGCTGACCCGTCTTGGCATGGGCCACCGTATCCAAGCCTTGCCCGCTATGCTGAGCGGTGGTGAGCAACAGCGCGTCGCCATCGCACGCGCCCTCATCACCCAACCGCGGCTAATTTTGGCTGACGAACCGACCGGTGCACTCGACCCGGTTACGAGCCGTGAGGTCCTGGCGCTGTTCAAGGACCTGCACGAAAACGACGGCGTTTCTTTCCTTATCGTGACGCACTCAAAGGAGGTCGCAGCCTTCGCCAACCGTTCGCTTGAATTGCGGGATGGCCGCTTTGTCGCCGAACACGGCGAAGGGGTCGACGTGGAGAATTTGAGTCAGGATCGGGAGTTGATCATCGACGAAACGGGAACCGTGACGCTGCCTCCGGACCTTTTGGTTCGACTCGGTGGGGCCGGCCGCTACACGGTGGGCAACGTCAACAGCGGCTACCTCTCGTTGCAGGGCGAGGCCGTTGAGGCCATGGGGAAAATGGAGCTCGCCTCTGTTTGCCCTGCATGCAAGCATGATTACGGCAAGAGCGACGACCAAGAATGCCCTTCGTGCGGTTCAAGTAGACCGATGGTTGAGGTTAAACCGTGAAGAAGTGGGTCAAGCTGGTCGGCTACTCGGAAGGGTGTTCCTTTCTGATTTTGATGTTCTACGCCATGCCGATGAAGTACTTGGCTGGCGAGCCGGAAATGGTGACCCTGTTCGGTTCACTTCACGGCGGTCTGTTCGTGGCTTATGTCGGCCTCTTGCTGTTGGGCGTCGGTAAACACTGGACGCCAAAAGCCCTGATTCACGGCTTCATTGCAGCTGTTTTACCGGGCGGCCCGTTTGTGTTCGAGAAAATGATGGCCGGTGGAAAATACGACGTGCAAAATGATTGATTCTTTCGGGAGTTTATGCACAATGAATATAACACCGACTAAGATATTTTTACTTAAGTGAAAAAATGGATGCGAAAAAAATCTTTCAACCAAAAATCTGGTACATCATCGCTGGCGCAATGGCGCTTATCGGTGGAATTGAGAACAACATCAACGCCGAAAGTTGGGCGGAAAGTGCTTGGGGCGCTGATGGCGTAAACGACCAATCCTTGGCTTTGGAGGCCGTTTTTGGTCTGTTCATGGCCGGCTTTGGAGCCATGGGCCTTACCTGTGCTTTTGCCCTTGAGGGCAAAGCTCAAGCAAAGTTTGCTCTCGCCAATGGCGCCGTTATTTCACTCTTTTTTGTGGCCATGTTCTTTGTGCTCCCTTCAACAGGGTACGAGATGCCTGGGGCTGCCTTTTTGCTTCCGCCATTCGTGTTCATGGGGGGATTGATGGCTTCTGGCTATCTTCACATGAACGATGACGAGGCAGCACAAGAATCAGCGGAGGCTTGAAGATGGACCAACTCAAGAAAATCTGCAACGTCAAAATCTGGTTGATCATTCTCGCCGTCATTCACACCGTGGTCGGCGTGTTTGCGCAACTCAATCCTGATATCGACGCACAGTTGGAAATAAGCGGGGTCTTCCTCGCCATCTCTGCCTACATCCTCTACGCTGCCTTTGCCACTTCCGGCCAAGAGCAGGCCAGGTGGGCCACCGTGTTGTGCGGACCAATATGGGTCTGGTTCATCGTTTGTGGAGCGCTCGAATTGGAAGGCGTTGGCAACAACAGCTGGTCGTTGTCCACAGAGTTGATTCCTCCCCTGGTTGTTTGGGGGATGACGGCGCTCAGCGGCATCCTTCATTGGAACATGGACGAAGCCGCACCTGCTGAGGCTTGAACATGGATCAATTGAAGAACATCCTCAACCCCAAAATTTGGCTACTCGTTGTGGCTGGCGGACATACGTTAGCTACCATTCTACCCGTGCTGAGCGATAAAGGGCTCAACTTGGATGAAACAGAAGTCGAATACGCTGTTTGGCGTGTTGTCTCGATGATCATTCCAATGGTGTTCATTGCCCTCACGTTCACGAAGGAGGTTCAAGCAAAACTGGCAACGGCGATTGCTGGACCCGTTTGGGTCATGTTCGTGGTCTGGACCGTCATCGACGGATTTCAAACACTGTTCATTCCACCGTTGGTTCTGTGGGGTCTTCTCGCATTGAGTGGCGTGCTGCATGGTAATTGGCAGACGGACGAAGCCGCACCTGCAGCCGAAGCCTGAGTTCGAATTGAACCACTTCAAGCAGCTTTGACGCCTCGAGGCCAAAGCACGAGGATGAGTGTCTTGCCACACGTCTTTGGCGTGTGCGTTGATTCAGGGTCGCTCCATACAATGGAGCCGGTGGGATAGGAGCCGTCTTCGTCCCATACTTCGCCCTCGAGCACGACGTAGCATTCACCGCCAGGATGGCTGTGGGGCATGAAGGCGTCCACTTCAACCTCGGACTGGGCTTCGTAAAGCACGAGCGAAGTTTTCTCTTCTCGCTTGAGCTTACCAAGGCGCACACCGGTGCCAAAATCCTTCCAAGCGATGTTCTCCTCAAGCCATGCTTTGTCGATGTTGAAACTCAGCCAGTCGGCCATGTCGTGCATGAAGACCATGCTCCGACCAAACGCTGGTCAAACATCATCCCTTCGGTCGTACGGTTCCATTCAAGAAAACCAAGAATGCCGCCCGAAATGGTTGCGTGGCACCGGTTCACCGGTCGTGGCGACATGGCCAAACCCTGCGGTGACGCTTCGAAGGTAGCTTCGCATTTTGGGGACAATCCAAAGCCTGTAAGGGAGGAAGGAGAGAAGTTTGGGCCAGTTGGCCAACAGGTAAGGGTGAACGGTGATCGTCAACGAGGAGCCCGTTTCCGTGGCTTGAATCGTCCACACGACGTAGGACTGCGGCCCGTCTTCCTCCCCGATGAGCAGGGTGTAGCCTTTGCCCGGATTCCACGTCTGAAACATTCGGACATAGGTGCGGCCGTTGAGGTAGACCAGACGGTCACGATGCGTTTCACCGTCCCAAACAAGGGCTTCGTTGGTCTCACAAAACGGATGGGCGTCGTTGAGGTTGCCCGGTGCGCTGACCAGCGCCCAAAGTTCGTCCGTGGACACGTTGAAGCGATGGGTTATGGCAATTGGAGCCGAGGTTGATGTTGGAATCATGTCGCCCCTCCATTCTATTTGCGCTGAGTTTCCGGAGTGTGCGGCTATCGCTGTGCGTTGTTGTCCCTCTGCCATTCCTCCTTCATGAGCCTAGCCATCCAGCCCACTCGGAATGGGTGGTTGAACAGGCGCTTGATGGGCTACCACGTTAACAGAAGGAGGATGGAGAAGCCAATGAACACAGGTACGAACACCGCGACAACTCTAAACACGATCTTGGCAAATGCCACGGCGCCCGTTCGAACGTCGGGCCGGTCGTTGGCAACCGCCCATCGGTTGGCAAAGAACAGGGCGGCGGGGGTCAGGACAATCGAAAGGATGAGTTGGGGTACACTCGAATCTGAACTGGCTCGTGCTTCGAACTCAGAAAGTTCGACTGAAGGCTTCACCGCGACCGCAAAATAAGCGTCACCGAGCAAACCTCCGTCTTCAATGGCAAAATATCCGTCTGGAACGTCCTGGTTCGCTGCGTTGCGCATTACCATGGGAATCCAATCGTTGCCGTGCTCAAAAAATGCGCCATCGCAGTTGTTTGTGGTTGCTTTGCACGTGTTCTCCGCCTCGTACTCGCTGGTGCGAACCATGAGGTCAACGTAATCCGCCT
>CAXHCG010000082.1:0-7705 GCA_964014905.1 uncultured Candidatus Poseidoniales archaeon
CAAGCACGGTGGTTTGGGAAGCCGCCGTTCCAAGAACGTGTTCGGGCGTTGATACCAAGGCAGAAGCCACGTCTTCATCCACGCCCTGCTGGACGCACATCGCTCGGAAACGGTCGAGGGCTTTCCCGTTGTTTAGCACGGCTTCAATGCGCCTCCTCCCCTCTGTTATGTCCACGTCGTCGTGGGTCATGGAGAGCAGCGCTGCTCCTTGAAACACCACGAGTTCTCGGGTATCGGCCGAGCCTTTTCCTTGGAGCACGTGGATGCTGCCAATCACCTCGAGTGCGTTACCGATATGGGTTCCGATGGGTTCACCCATGGACGTGATTTGAGCAACCGTGCGGATGCCGAGGCCTTCAGAGGTGTTGACCATTGACCGGGCTAAGGTTCTCGCTTCCTCGATGCTCTGCATGAAAGCCGCCGGTCCCGTTTTGACATCCAGCACCAGCGCATCAAGCCCTTCCGCTGCCTTTTTTGAGACGATGGAGGCGGTGATGAGCGGTACACTATCAACGGTGTCGGTCACATCCCTCAGGGCATACAGCACGCCATCGGCGGGTGCAATCGCTGAGTTTTGTACTGCGATGCAACAACCAATGCTCTCCACTGCCTCGACCATCTCATCCGGCGTCAGTGCGCAGTTGAATCCTGGAATGGATTCGAGTTTGTCGATGGTACCGCCCGTGTGGCCCAAACCTCGACCGGCGAGCATCGGAACCCGGCAACCACACGCAGCCAGGGCGGGCGCCAGGATGAGGGACATTTTGTCCCCGACACCACCCGTGCTGTGTTTGTCCACCACGGGAAGGCCTTCGGGCCATGCCAATTGTGCCCCAGAATCGGTCATGGCTTGGGTGAGTACAACGGTGTCGGCTGTTGGAAGGCCGTGCTTGTGAACGGTTTTGAGCCAGCGTGTGGTGTCATCGGTTGAGACCTCGCCGGTGGCGACATCATCAACAAACGAGGCAAGGTCTTCGCCCGGTTGGCTTTGACCAGACTTCACCGCCTCAATGAGGTCGTCAACTCCCATGGCACTCCCTCAAATCAAACCGATTTCTTTCAGGCGTTTGTGAAGGTAGTCTCCTGCATTGGTGGATGCAAATTTGGGGACGCCACCGGTCATGGCGACAAAGTCGGGATGGGGGGTCAAGTCGGTTTCGTTGCGTGGGTGCACAAACATCGGCATGGAATAGCGACGGGTGTTGGAATCCTTGGGATTGACAACACGATGGGTTGTGGATTTGAACAGACCGTTCGTCAAATTTTGCAGCATGTCGCCTGAATCAACGATGATGGCGTCTTGGTCACCCTTGACTTGAATCCACGATCCGTCGTGATCCATCACCTCCAATCCATCCGCCGTGGCGGTCACGAGGAGCGTGATGAAATTGATGTCCTCATGGGCAGCCGAGCGGACCGCCCCCTCTGGCATGCTTTTGTCAAGTGGAGGGTAGTGAATCATGCGCATGATGGTGTTTCCTTCGTGCGACATTTCCGGTAACCATTCAGCGGGTTTGCCGAGGTACTCCGAACAGGCTGCAAGGAGGTGTTGGGCCAGTTCTTCCATTCCCGAGTACAACTCTTCGGTGATGGCTTGGAACCCTTCGACGTGTTGGGTTGGCCAGATGTTCTTTGGGTACGTGGGGGTCGGTCCCTCGGAAGGGAACTTCCTTCCAGTTTGCCAAAATTCTTTGAGGTCTGGAGCAGGATTGTCTTTGGCGTGTTCAATGCCGAACGCCGTATAGCCTCGCTGATGCCCAATGGTTGGTTGAAGGTAATTCCGTTTGGTGTTCTCGTCCAAATCAAAGAAAGCGTCGCACTGCGCATAGGTCTCATCGATGAGCGACCGGGCAATACCGTGGTTGGTCAACGCAAAGAATCCGATGTCTTTGAGGGCATCACCGACTTCTGATATGAACCGTTGACGGTCTTCGTCCGCATCCGAGACAGCCAAACGAAAGTCAATCGAGGGGATGTTCCTGCCCACGGTCCTCAATCCCTGTAGGCGTTAAGCTTGGAGAGAAGACGAAGGGTCTCGAAGTAAATCCAAACCAGCGACATAAGAATTCCAAAGGCAGCGTACCATTCCATGTTTTTCGGCGCGCCGTACCGGGTGCCCGATTCAATGAAACCGAAATCGCTGATCAACGTCAACGCCGCTACGACCAGGATAAACGCGGTGAGTCCGATGCCAATGGGACCTGCTGTGTGGAGGAACGGCACTTGATAGGGCGTGAAGAATCCCAACAGAAATGAGGTCATGTAGAGCAACATGATGCTCATCACCAAGCCTCCAATGACCTTGTTAAAAGCAGGGGTTGGTCGGATGATGCGTGAGGCGTACATCACGTACATGGTGGCCGTGATGGCCATTGTTCCGAAGATGGCTTGGAGGGCAATCCCCTTGTAAGCCGTGAATTCCAGCATGAAGGACATGGCCCCGAGGGCTGTTCCTTCGAGGAGGGCATAGAGGCTCATCAGCGCCGCAGGGTTCTTTGGTCGTACAAACAAGACCACCATGGCCAGAATGAATCCACCGATGAAGCCAATGCCCATGAAGGCAGAGATGTAGAGGCCTCCGTTTCCGTTGTTGACGGCGTTCATGCACAAAACGGCCGAGACCAAGGCGCTGAGGACGGTCAAGGAAAGCAAGAAGCCAATTTTCCTCATGCTGCCTTCGACCGTCATCTGTTCGGTCCCGGTCAAATTGCTCCAGAATTTTTGGTTGAGGACAGGGTTGCTGCTGCGAATCTCCATGGCTATCGCCCAGACCTTGGCAGGGTCCTGTTTGAATGTTGCTCTCATTGCCCGTGTTGGGCGACCTGTTCTTGGTAGTACGTCACCAACTGGTCAAAGGTCCAGCCCTGCTTGAGGTATTCCTCAACCATTTCAGCGGTCCATCCTGGGATTTGGGCCAACATGGCGGGCGTGATGCCTCCTGAATCGCTGGCATTCAGCACGGGCTGCTGCCAACCCTCTGTTTCGACGGAGGTTGTGGCAACGTCAGCAAATGCAGCTTCACTGATGGCGTCCTTGACATCTTCGGCCTCTGAACGCATGCCTCTCAAAATCACGTAGGCTCCACCGGAAAGGACCAGGGCCGAAATCATCAGGATGAAGAAAAACGATTGAGCAGAATTTCCGCCGGTGTTTTCAGCGCTGTCTTCCACCAAGTCGGTGCGTTGTTGCGACGAGCATCCTTTGGCGTCGGTGGCAACACCGGCAGGGGTCTCGGGGCAGTCGTCGGCTCCGTTGAGCACGCCATCATCGTCATCGTCTGTGCTGGTGGGAGCATCGCCGTCGTTGTTGTTAACGGGCTGTATGTCGATGCCGGCGAGATCGCAACCAAGCACGCTGCTGTCGTTCTCTCCATCCCCGTCTGCGTCCAGCATCGTCAACGCATCGTGTGGATCGACATCCGCAACGCTCGCATTGAGGGCCGTGGCTTGTGCCCACGCCACCTCGAGATCGTCCGTGATGCAGTCACCATCGGTGTCCACATTGTTCGGGTCTCCTCCGTGAAGTTGCTCTGCAAAGTTGGTCAACCCGTCCTGGTCTGCATCAAGCAATGACTCATCAAGGACATCGCCGGCCACAGAGCGAAGCGTTCGATTGAGGCCGTGTTCCACCTCCCATGTGTCCAAGAGCCGGTCCTGATCCGTGTCGGTGGAATTGTCAAGTCGGTTCCAATCCTCGTACCATGAATCGACATAGACACTGGCGACGGCCGGGCTTGACAGCAGCAGTCCCATCTCTCGATTGCGAACCAAGGCCGAATCTCCCCAGTTAATCGATGAGACCAAGACATGCTCGCCATCGACGATGACGCCTTTGTTGTGGAGCTTTGTGACCGCATCGTTGGCGCTCATGACGATTGAAGCGGTATCGTAGCCCATGGTGAAGTTCCATTCTTCATTAAACCGGTCAACGGCGCTTTGGATGTCCTCATCAAGGTACGCACCGTTGAGAATCAAGCGCAAACGAACGCCACGTTCGGCAGCGTCTTCCAGCGCTTCAAGAATCGGGTTTTCTCCCCAACCCCAGGACCAATCCATGTCGAGGTACTGGAGCGAGAGAAGAATCTCTTCCTCCGCTCCGTCAAGCATGTTCACCAGTTCATCGATGCAATTGTCAGGGCAAACGAGCAAATTGGCTTCAAAGTCGCCGTCGATGCCTGATGCGGTCGTGCCGACAATCGCCTCGGACGTTGGCATGACCCATCCGTCCGGAGCGTCCCCCGCCACGACGGGCGTGACGTGTCCCCTGGCTTCGTTTTCATCAAAGGCGAGGTGGTTCAGCACCATGGTGGCCAAGCCGCTATCGTCGACCAGAACTCCCCAGTCTCGGTTCCCTTCTTCACCCGGCGCAGGGTGTGAGGAAGGCTTCCAGTTGCCTGAACCGATCCAAACGCTTTGTTCGTCCTTCACGGCGACCTTGCTGTGGATGTAGGCATACGGATTCTCTCCAGTATCGCCGAACCATTTGACATCAACGCCAGCGGCAAGGAGTTCGGTTGCCATGCCGCGTTGTGTATCAAGATCGTATTGTTGCCACCAGTTGTCGCCGTAGTCCAAGACCACGTTGACGTCAACGCCCCGGTTTTGTGCGTCGATCATGGCTTGAACGAGGTTTGCTTCGTGCAGCAAATACAGGTGGACGTGAAGGGAGGTCGTGGCGCTGTCAATCCAAGCAAGGAGGTCGACCAAACCGTGCTCAGGAGCGATCAGGGGCGTGATGACTCCACTGCTCGTAATGCTCGTGTCGAAGCAGAAGGTGCTTCCGCCCAGTCGGCTCCACTGTTCGTGCCAATCAACCACACTATCGGTGTCTGGCGTATCGCCACAGCCGTTTCCTCGCAGGTAGATCAAATTGTCAAGGTTTGACAGAGGTTCAGCCAGCGCAATGCCGTTCCAACCGGCCACTGATACAGGGCCGTTCCCGTACACCAGCGTGTCTGCTTGAGCCCCGGAGGCATCGAGAAGTTGTATCGCGGCTCCGGAATTTGGCAGGTAGAAATTGCGGTTCAAAACGCCATCGAGGTCGACGACTGTTCCGTCTTCGTAAACCCGTACTGCATCAGCATCGTTGGCGAGGATAACGGAAGCGCCGGGTTGAATCACCAAATCGGTAATGGTGGCGTTGTAGGAATTTTCAGAACCCGTCGTGGTTCGCATCGTCCACCCGTTTAACATCGCCAAGTCGGTGCCTTGGTTGGTGATTTCAACGAATTCCATGTCGCTGGATATTGAGGTTGAGGCAGAGGCCATGAATCGGGTAAATCGCAGGTCGTCTTTGGTGGCAAAATCCGATGTAATCGGTTCCGCTTCTCCGGGCGTTGGCCAAAGCGTGTGCTTCCAATCGCTGGCGGAATCTTCGTCGGCCATCAATGTCTGACAGTCCGTGACGACGGTCCATGCTGCGCTATCGATGACGATGCCGTCGGGGTGGAGCAAATCAAACGCGTCGCCGAGGCCGCTCAGGATGTACTCGTCCATTGAGAAGACGGCACGTTCATCGGGGCTCAAGAGCACCTTCGGAGTTTGGTTGCCTTCCGACCAAAGACTGTCAAGACGAATGAACCGGCGTTCTCCGTCGGCGTTCAGGACCGACCATCGGCTAATGTTGAGCGGGGTTGAGCCAACGTTGTGCACCTCGACCCAATCTTCGGTGGGTTCAATGGAATCGTCGTTGCAGTAGGGGAGAACTTCCGTGATGACCAACTGCATGGAACCGTTGTAGGCACCCCAGACCGGATTCACTTCGCCCGGTGTGGCCCAAGCGGAAAGAATCCAGTTTCCAGTGGCGTTCGTTGCGTTTGGACCCACGCCAGCATGGGTGCTGTTCGGAGCGACCAAGGATTCGCCCTCCACCGTCTGAGACCAAGCGATGGTGTCGACGGCTGAACCGCCTGCATCGACCAGACCGATGGAGTCGGATGATGTGTGCTTCAAGTAAAAGCTGCTCGTTCCGTTAAGGGCGACCAACACCGTTTCGCCACCCTTGACGACGGTGGTGTCTTGGAGGGGCATGTTGAATTCGTGAAGGGTGAGTGAGCGGGAGGCGGCTTGCAATTTCCATCCGGCGACATCAACGTCTGAAGTGCCGTAATTGTACAGTTCGATCCATTCACCCATCGGCCACATTTGGCTGTCGGAACCTACAGCATCGGGAAGTATTTCTGAAAAGCGGAGCGTGGTAGAAGAAGGCATGGAGCCGGGTTCGGGTTGGCCGGGTGTTTTCCACGGCGCGGGCGTCCACGAATCGGTTGGGTCGCTTCCTCGTACCAACGCCATGTCTTCGCCGTAATCGGTGGTGTAATCGGCGGTGTCAACCACCTGTCCAGTCATGTCGCGAAGGAACACGTGGTTGTAATTGTCCCAGAGTTCGGTGTAGCTGGTGAACTGCACAAGCCGTCGACCGTCCGGGTCAATCACGGTGGAACCTTGCGTGGCGTTGAACACCAGCGTGCCCGGATCAAGGAAGGTTATGTTGCCCATGCCGTCCATGATGCTCCAGCCCATCAGGTCGATGGAACCGCTCCCCGTGTTGTGAAATTCAATCCATTCTCCGTCAGGGAACGTTGCTCCGTCGTTGGTGGCGTTGGACAGGATCTCAGTCATTTGGACGTCGCCTACCTGGCGGGCCATGAGCTGCATCGGGAGTGGATTCATGCCTTCCGGTGTCGGGTAGGGTGAAGAGGTCCACGAAGCGCCTGGTTGGGTGGACTCCATCAGCGAGAACCCTTGGACGGTGGAACTCCATGAAATCTCTTGAGAGCGGCTACCGTTCGGCCACTTCAAGGTCAACGATTCGACACCGTTGTTCAACACGCCGTACCCGCTGCTGGCGTTCACAGCCACGATCCGATGCTGCCCGGGCGTGATGAGCATGCTCTGGGAGGCGTTGACCAAATGCGAGGTGTTGAGCACCAGGGTATTTCCAGCCGCATCCTCTATGGTGTAGCCGGTGAGGTCAATGTCGGCGTTGCCGGTGTTGAGAATTTCGACCCATTCACCCTCGGGCCACGAGGCGCTGTCGTCGGACGGCCATGAATTTGCCATCACCTCAGTGATGATGATGTCGCCGGGAATGAGGTTGTTTGAGACCGTCGCCGTGTTCACCTGTCCCGGCGTTGGGTTGTTGGTTTGAACCCAGTTTGCGGTGGCGCTGCTCGGGTCTTGCTGGTAGCTCTTACCTGATGCGGCGGTTCCCCATGTGGCTTGGTGGAGGTTGTTGTTGCTGTTGTCCACGAGTGTAATGGACATTCCCGTGTTCGTCATGTAGAAGCTCGAGTTCCCGTTTCGGGCGATAACCACGTACTCTCCAGCGCTGATGGTCCAAGTTGAACTGTTTCCGGTCTGGTATCCCACGATGCTGTTCGCATCAAAATCCAGGGTCTGTGAGGCGGTGTTGGTGACCTTCCAGCCCGTCAAATCCACGTCCGAAGTCCCGTTGTTATGAAGTTCCAACCATTCGCCACCGGGGTAGTTGGCGTCGTCGAGTCCGTTTGGATTTGGAATGACTTCGTTGATGCAAACATCGCCCGTACAGCCGGTTGACCGTCCAGCCGTGTTGACGGGCTCACTTTGGTCCAGGGTGCTCACCAGCGGTGAGGTGAGCGATAAGAGAAACAAAAGCATCAGGCTGGAGGCGGTTAGGGTCTTTTTCATGGGGTTCACGTCCGATATTCAAATGAAGCCAAAAC
>CAXHCG010000083.1:0-7564 GCA_964014905.1 uncultured Candidatus Poseidoniales archaeon
TTATGCAGCCCCTGCCGAACGTTCAGCCGGTCACGGTTGCGGCGCTTTTGGTGGGCGCTCACCTCGGCGCAAAGCGAGGTATTGCCTTCGCCATCCTCGTCACGCTTCTTTCCAACCTTCTCATCAGTCATGGATGGTGGACGTTGTTCCAAGCCCTCGGGTGGTCAATCGTTGCCGTTGTGGGGGCCAACGCACGGCTGATCGAGGACGGCCGCCTTCAGACCCAACGCCTGTGCCTTTACGCCGTCGTGACGGCCCCGTTGTTCGGCTTCATCTCAACCCTCTCGTTGGTCTCCTCCGAAATGTCCGTTGGACAATTCATCGTCCTGCTCGGCCAGGGATTGCCGTTTGACGCAATACACGCTCTTGGCAACCTTGCATTTGCAGTGTGGACGGGAGCCATGCTCCACCAATTCCTCAGTGGCCTAACCGCGACAGAGGAGGAAGTCTTAGCGGTTGGTGACGTGCATGGTTTCGATGCATGATGCGCCCACAATGGCGCTTGTCGTTCGGCAAGATTTGGCCTTGACGACGGGAAAAATTGCTGCTCAATGCGCCCATGCTGCCGTCGACGTCGTTCGAGCCGCACGTCGCACGCGTCTTCTTGAGCGCTGGCGAGCAGGAGGTTCGAGGAAAGTGGTGCTGGCCGTGGAGGACCTCGAGGGCATGAAGGAATTGCACGCCACGGTTCCAAACGGGTGCTATGCTTCCCTGGTCACGGATGCGGGTCGGACAGAAGTACCTGCGGGGACCATCACCGTGCTCGGTTTGATGGGTCCGCGACGGGCCATGGACACCCTTGTCCGCCATTTGGAAGCGTTGTGAGGTTGACATATGGGGCTCCGTTCTTTTCTTCACCGACTTACCGCTCCTCACTCCACAAATCGGGTCTCCGACGCCCCCGTGAAACTGGTGTGCGTGGTCAACCAGTCGCTCAAAATGGGAAAGGGAAAAATCGCCGCACAGGTCGGACACGCCTCGGTCCAGTCGTTTCTTGAGGCTGGTGTTTCACATCCGGGCCACGTTGAGGCGTGGTTAGCGTCTGGACAGAAAAAAATCTGTTTGAAGGTCCCCGATGAATCGGTCTTCGAACACCTCACAGAACAAGCAAAGCAACGCGAGGTGCCGTTCCATTTGGTTCAGGACGCTGGACATACGCAGATTCCCAAGGGTTCGATGACCGTGCTCGCTTTGGGCCCGTATGACGAAACGGTGCTCGATGGATTGACCGGTCACCTGAAACTGTTGTAATCATCGCATTGATGAAGGAGAGCGTGGACCCGGTTCCATGCGAGAATACTCCTCGTCTCGAATCGATTTCCGTTCCGATACCGTGACGCAACCCACCGTTGCCATGTGGGAAGCCATGCACAAAGCGCCAGTGGGCGACGATGTTTTGGGCGACGACCCGACCATCATCGCTCTCCAAGACCGCGTCGCTGCGTTGTTTGGAAAAGAAGCGGGGTTGTTTGTGGCCTCTGGAACGATGTCCAACGCCATCGCTCTTCGCACGCACACCGTGCCCGGCGACGAGATTGTGTGCGACAAAACCGCCCACATCTACCGCTACGAAGGCGGCGGCTATGCTGCCCTTTGTGGGGCCTCCATTGCGCTCGTTGACGGTGAGGGGGGGCTCATGACGCCCGAGCTGGTTCGCTCAGCGGTTCGGAAAGCCGAAGGTTCGGGAAGCCACTATCCAAACGGCTCCCTGGTGTGCGTGGAGAACACATCGAACCTGGGAGGAGGGTCTTGCTACGACCAAGAGGTCTTCGATGAAATCGCTCGGGTAGCGAAAAGCCTCGGTTGTGCCACGCACATCGATGGTGCTCGAATTTTCAACGCCTCGATCGCAACGGGCGTGGACGTGGCTCGGATGTGTGAACATTATGATTCAGTCTCGATTTGCTTTTCCAAAGGCCTCGGCGCTCCCGTGGGTTCGGTGTTGGTTGGGTCTTCTGCCTTCATCGCCAAAGCCCATCGTTGGCGAAAGATGTTTGGAGGCGGATGGCGTCAAGCAGGCATGCTAGCATCTGCGTGCCTTTACGCCCTCGACCATCACGTGGAACGGATGAGCGAGGACCATGAGCGCGCCCGTCGAATTGCGACCATGCTGAACGAACTCCCCATGTTCACCGTTGATATGGACACGGTTCAGACGAACATGATTTACGCCCAGACCACCGAACCCGCTGCGAAGGTGGTTGAACAATTCGCTGCGAACGGTGTTGACATGTTTGATTTGAGTGAGCACCGCCTACGGGTCGTGGTTCACCTCCACATCACGGATGAGGATGTTGAGCGTTTCACCGAAGTCTGTCAGCGGCTCTTCGGTTGATTGTTCATAAAGGCTGACCGAATTGCTTTGCTATGCCGTCCAGCGTGCGCGATACGCTCTGTAAACACAACCCTGCGTCCAATGAGACCGACCATGTCTGCGATTGGTGCCAATCCATTATCGACTTCCAGCCGCGTAAAGGATGGCAAGTCCACCTCTCCCCCGAACAACACGAGCGAGCGCTCTCGATGATCGGCGATTCAAGTTTCACGTCCCAGCGAAAGTGGTCCACCTTGGCTGAAAAAACGAACCACCTCGCCCACGTTCAATGGGCTCGGTTGGACCTCGATACCGAACCGATCGCTCAGCCACCGCAATCCTGGCAGGCGTTTGACGACTTGGTCGAAACCGTTCTCCGTGGAGGCAACCTGACCGTTGGTCAAGAAGCCATGCTGAGGGAAGGGATTGTGTTCCATGACGGCTCTGTTTTGCGTTATATCGACGACGCTTGGAACCTGAACGGAACCACGCTTCCCGGGCTCAGTCTATTCGTTGTGTTTTCCCTCATGGAACATCCAGAGAAGCGAAGCGGATGGGACATTCCTGCGCTGTTGCTGTGCGCCTCCTCGGTGAATCCCGAGCATCGTCAACAGATCACAATGCCACTACGTTTCCAAGGGCGACGGCGAGCATTGGGCTCACCGTACCGCCCTCTCGCTGGCATGCTGATGTGGCTTTCCACGCGGCTCAAGGTCGATCGAACGTTGAACATGCCGCCAGAGGATTGCGTGCCCATGATGGCATGGTCCCATGACATTCAGAGCCGCATGTTTGAACGGCAGCCAGCGGACATGGAAGGCATGTTTCAAAACGCCCTTTCCAATCACCCCCCCGGTCTTTTTCATGCCTACGATACGCCGTGGATGCGGTCCTGGCAAACCCTCGAATCCAGCCTCCATCGTTCTGAGACTCAAAAGTGGGCGCTTGATTTGAGTCCGAAGGCTCTTCGTTTCCGGAGCCGAACCAAATCTGGCCAGTTGCGCCTGATTCAAGTTCCAAGTCAGCCAGCGCTTTGGGCCCTCTTGTCATCGCTTGCGCTGTCCCCGTTGAATTCAGAGGCAGGGTCGCTGCTCATGGGTTTGCAACACAACTGGTCGGTGCCTTACGTGGAGAAGCCCCTGCCCTCCAAACCCCTCGTTCGTTCCATGGAATTCTGTCATACGATCATGAACGGGTTGGACCAAAAGGTGTTTCTTGAAAACGCTCACCTCCTTGTTTTTGGCCGGCTCGGCCACGTGTACGAAGTCACTGTTGGGCACGGACAGCACGGCGCACCTTACATGATTCAGCACGTCACGGACGTGGCTCCAGACTCAAAACATCCCGTGTGCATTCACAGTGGCCGATTTGCCAATCCTCTCCCGCTGGGAGACACCTTGGGTAGCGTTGTGTTGTCGATGGTAAACGACGTTGTGGCCTCACAGAGCGTTGACAGCCTCGAAAGCCTCTTGATTGCTCAACCACCTTTCGGTTTTCCACGGCAGAACATCCCGATTCCATGGTTGGACGCTTTGGAAGTAGAGGCGATTTCCCACCAAGGGGCGCATCGTCACCTTGCCGAGCAACTCCGATGGTACCGACGCAACGATCAACCTGAACGTGAACGTCGGCAAGGGTTTCACGAACTTCTGCTCCGAAACCGCCTCCATCGTCGGCATCACGCACGAACCTCAGAACGTTGGTTGGCTCGGTTTCATACGGTGTTCGATCGAGAAGGTCGCTTCCCGCACAATGAGTTGGTGGCTGAATGGCGAACAACGGTCCCCCCCTACTCGCCAACGCGTGAACCCCATCAGGAGGGCAATTTTTTCGGGCGTTTCGCAGAGAACTACCACAACCACCGCTACCACCATCTCATGCCACATCGTCGAATGGACGATGTCCACGAAGAGGGGGACGTTCGCGATGGAGAGCGCCGGTGGTGTGAGGTCTTTGCCCGAACATGGGAAGTGCTTGTCCACCAACCGCTGGCTTCCAGCTTTAGCCTACCCGCTCAGGATGGCATGGAGGTCACGTTTGAGCACGCCGCCCTCCAAGTCACTGTCCGCTCTGAACTTGAGCGCCATTTCCTCGGGCGTATCGCTCGCGTCTTGGGGTATGTGAAGCACGACGATTCAGACACCCACACCGTGTTCATTCGTCGAGACCATCCTCGTCCGAACGCTCGCCTTCAACTCACCGACCTGCTTCGGGACACGCAAAAGCGGCAACATGTACGCGGGGCTCCACCACGGTGGTGGAACTACGTCGACGTCGTTGCCCCTCCGCACACGGTTCCTCATTTCCGTTGGCAGTTGCACATCGACCATCGAGACGTCAAGCGTTCGATGCCACTTGATGTGCCCGGCGATCAGGAATTCATACCTGACGGTCTTTTCGGATGAAAGCGAAGGCCAAACCGACGGTCATTGCTGTTGACACAATCGATACGAACGGGGTGTCGTTTTCCTCAGTTTCGCCTTCCTCTGAAGTGCCGTCAACCGGTTCAACGATGATGGGCATGATTTCGTAAACGAGGTGTATTTCCAAGTCATCGCCGTCGTGCGCAGCAGGCAGGTTGAGCGTTGAGGTTCCTTCGGTGTTGTTGCCCAGGCTCACCATCTCTCGAACGATGTGGGGGTATGTTCCTTGCCCGTTTGCCCCATCTTCGTCTTCAGCAGCCGATTCCACAATCCACGCAGCAACGTTGAGGGTCATGTTCTCAAGATGGCGGTCATCAATGTCAAGCGCCCAACCGATGGTGCCGGACGTCGCGCTCAACGGCGTCCAAGAGAACGTGGTCGTTCCCATGCCCAAACCGAGGTCTTGCTGAGCGAACTGTGTGAATTCTTCGACGCGGTTGTCGTGGTCATTGTCGTGTACGTTGACATCAGGAACCTTGCCTGCCTTCTTGATCGTCCCGTTGAACACTGAACCCGGTGGCGATCTGGAGTAGTCCGTAAGGTGGGCGTATCGGTCTCTGAACCGTTGTTCAAGGGCTTCTTCTCCGAAGGAATCGCTTAGCGTTGCATGGATGTGGTACGGCGTGATATGGCCCGCTTCATGCACTTCTTCGAGAGCATGTTCGACGTAGACGCAGCTTTCACACCATGTCGCCGTGTAGACTTCCACCACGGCCCCTAGGTCGCTGAGATTGTCGGTCACGGCGCTGGCGTTTGTGGCTTTTGTTGACTGGCCGCCGAAAATCATCCCGTTGTCAACGTCAACAGCCGGTATGGCCATGGCTGGACCGATGCATCCCAGGGTGAAAACAAGGGTGACGCAAAGCAAACGAGCGTGTCGCATGCGGTAAAGCACGCACGCAGGGGATAAGAACCCCGCTTGTCAATGCTCACTCTTCTCCGGACTCTTCAGCCGTGTCCACTTGACCGCCGGAGGCGGTGTCATCGTCGTTGCTGAACATGACCTCGCCCTCTGGGAATTCTCCGGCCTGATAGCGGAGGTGGAGTTCTTCGAGACGACTCTTGATGCCTGCGCCAGAGCGGAGCACCGCTTTGGCAATGGCGTTCAAATTTCCGTGTTGAAGGCCCATGCGGGTGAGAATGTTGTACACGACACAACCCGCTACCATGGAAATGGCCACGTTGGAGGTTGGGGCGTCAACGCTCGGCTCACCAATGTGACTCATCACGCCAAAGGCGCCAAAGGCGGCCTCCATGACGGCGTGGACCTGTGCTTCGGTGAGTCGCTGAGCCAAACAATCGTTGAGGTTCAAGGCCACCTTGTCCAGTTCGTCCTCTCGCGCAGCAGCAGCGTTGAGTTGTGCAGGTCGGGCGGCCCAGCCTCGCTTCACCCGCTCCTGGTAGTGTTGCATGATGACCTTGCGAGCGTTCACGAGTTGTTTCTGAGTGATTCCATGGACTTCCATCATCTGTTTTTCGTTGATGCTTACGGTGCGGAACCACTTGGCGGCGATGGAGGCAATCGCCAACGCCATGATTTCCAAGTTCTCTTTGTCGGTGCTTCCGCGAAGTTCCGGGTGCTCCTTGCCACCTGCTCGGCAAATGGAGGTTTTGGGGTTCTTGAGGCGTCGGCGTTCACCGGTTGTGAGGGTCTTTCGGGTCGCTTCTTGGGCGCGAGTCAGCTTTCGGGCTGTAGCACGGGCCAACGGTTCAACGGCCGCTGCGAGGTCCTTGCCAAACATACGGCGGATGGTGGCCATCAAAAGAGCGTACATGGGGTCTGAGTCGCGTTGAGAACTTCGGTCCAACATGGCCATTCGGCGAAAGAAGCGACGTTGCTGGGGAGTCAAGCGCTGGCCGGCAGCATCGACTTTGTCCCCGAAAGGATTCATCTTGGCGCCCATTCGGGCGCCGGCGCGACCTGCTTCACGGTTGACGGCTTCGTTTTGGCGGTTTTCGCCCAAGGAGGTCCCGCTGTTGGTTTCTGCATCGGTGGTGATGTGCTCGTGTACCAGTGAGCACACTTCACAAATCCCCTCAGCTCGGGCAAGGTCGATCGTCAGTTTTCCGCCGCATTCATCGCAATGTGTTTTCAATTTTTTCAACTCCACAGTATTATTGTCGTTTAGTGTATATAAAGAATTCAATCTCAACCTTCAGCCCATTTGACCCCTCGACACCGTGGCAGTTTGAACCGCCAAAGCGTTCTCGCCGCCACCGTTCAACCCAGTTGCATGCACCATTCCTTCACCAGCCTTCTATCATGTGCTTAACTAGTATATAATAATAGCGCCTTCTTGTTGGCGAAATGCCAAACATGAACTATTCATGTTTGAGCGGGCGACCCCGGCGTTTTGCCGAATCCTCATCGCCCTCCCCGCCAACTACACCGCCAAATGGGCAACCGAGACTTAAACCAAATCCACCTGCTGATTGGACTCAAATTCCATCACCCGCACGGTCAAAGACAATCACCTTCAAGAAGTGTCGGATGCACTTCCAGCATCAGGGCGGGTGAACATGGGGATAGAACATACGGTGTCATCTGAGTATGTCCCGGCGGGCAAAGGTTGCCCGACGTGGCTCTTTGATGCCTTGTGCCAATCGCCTGACCACGCACCGTACATGGTGCTGCATCCCACGGAATTGCATCGCCAACACCTGCTTGAACGGCTTCACGCTGCGGGTGTCGTCGTTTCACCTCAATACCATCTGACCCTCAACCGGCTTGTGCGTCTTCTCCATGTCGATCTTCGCTTACCGGTCCTTCTCGATGACGAGGCAAGCAATTTCATGGCTCTTCATGCCCGGTGCGTTGCTGCTGCTG
>CAXHCG010000084.1:0-7548 GCA_964014905.1 uncultured Candidatus Poseidoniales archaeon
CCTTCGTCGGCAGCGTCAGATGTGTATAAGAGACAGACCTCATACCTTTCTGCCTTGAAGAGTCCAGCGTCGTAGCAGCCGCATCCAACATGGCCAAAAGGTGCTTAATCCATGGCGGTTTTTCAACCAACAACGACGACCCCATCATGATTGGTCAAATCCAAGTGCTTGACGTGGACGACATTGAACAAGCAATTGCTCACGTTCATGGGGCTCGGGACGAGCTCATGGCGTTCTGCAACGATGTGCCCTCCCGCATGATTGCGCTCGGAGGCGGCTGCAAAGGCATTGAACTTCGCACGCTGACCACGCCGCTTGGAACCATGCTAATCGTCCATTTGCTGGTTGATTGTCGGGACGCTATGGGCGCCAATGCGGTCAACACCATGGCCGAGCGGGTTGCGCCCAAGATTGAATCCCTCACCGGAGGACGAGCCCACCTTCGAATCCTCTCCAACTTAGCCGGCCACCGCCTTGCTCGGGTCAGCGCAGTCTTCACACCAGAAGAAATGGCTTCGGATGGCTCAAGGAATGAAGGAGAAGCCGTGATTGAAGGCATACTCGAGGCTCATGCCTTCGCCGTGGAAGATCCCTATCGAGCAACCACTCACAACAAAGGGGTCATGAACGCCATCAGCAGCGTTGCCCTGGCGTGCGGTCAAGATTGGAGAGCCATAGAAGCAGGCTGCCACGCATGGACAACGCTTGCCGAAGGCCGGTACACTTCAATGTCCTCTTGGTCAAAAGACCCGCAAGGCAACCTCGTGGGTTCGATGGAACTCCCCATGGCCGTGGGCATCGTGGGCGGGGCCTCCAAAGTTCACCCTGCTGCTCGTGCCAACCTGGCCATCTTGGGTGTGGAAACTGCGCAAGAGTTGGCAGGCATCATCCTGTGTGCTGGTCTCGCCCAAAACCTTGGGGCGTTGCGAGCTTTGTCAACCAAAGGAATTCAGGCAGGCCACATGAAACTTCACGCCAAAAACATGGCCGTGAGCGCTGGGGCTGTTGGGGAAGAAGTGGATGCTCTTGCCGCCCGCCTCCAAGCGCACGAAGGACATCGAACACAAAGTTTGGTCGAAGCGTGGCTCGCAGAGATGCGCCAAGGTTGATGCTCATTCTTCCTCGGAAACTGGAAGCGAGGCTTGAACGGTTCCAGATTCATCGGATTCCTCCCGAAGAATCTCTTTTCTGTCCCCAAGTTCGTCAAGAAGTCCGCTTGATTGCACCTGTTCTCTAAACCAGGCTTTGACTTTCTTGCGGTCCGTGTGGGGGCAACCAAAGGCTTCGGAGAACCTTCTCGTGGTGGCCAAGCGGCGGGTGTTTCCATCTTTACGACGGTCAACCATTCCATGTTGAGCGAGTTCCCGGACGTAGTCGTAGGCTTTCTGACCAAGCAAGTCCACAAGACGGGACTGTGGCATGGGTTGATGATAAGCGATAAGAGCAGCAGCCTTGAGCAACTTCGGAGGCATGTCGGTTTTGGTCTCTCGGGGAAGATGAGACGCAATGGTGGGTTTGACTTCCAAAGCCCATCGTTCGCCCACTTCCGCAAGCTGAATGGCCCCTCCTCTTCGCCGCTTGAGCGTGGCTTGAAGTGAACCAAGGCAGTCCAACATTTCGTCTTCGTCATAGCCAAGAACCCGTGAAAGCTCCTCGACCGACATGGATTTGCCCGAACTGAACAACGTGGCCTCAATCAAAGATTCCAACGGCAATTCGGTCATGTGCTCATCCTCACTCCACCAACCAGTCATGGTCGTTTAGCATCGTCTTGCCCCGCTCGGCCTCATCGCCCTCAGCGGTAGCAATGGGCGGCAACGCGGCCGCTTCTTTTGCCGCTTTGGCCTCGATCTTGGCCTGCCTTCTCGCCTCACGTTCCTCCGCTAACCTGGCACGCTCTGCGATGGCCTCCATGCGGTGTTCTGACCCGGTGGTTTGGCCGTCAAGAGCTTCGGCGTCCTCTGCCATAAGAGCGTCGGCTGCGGCGAGGACGTCTGTGAAGGAGGAAAGATGGGGCCAAAGGTCTTCAATCATGATGTTCGCAACGTCTTCACCCTCTTGAGAAATGCTCGCCATGCGGCGGTGTGTCAAAAACAGACCAGCGATAAACGAGGCAACAAAGGCTTCGCTTTCAGGATCCTCAAGGGATGAACCAAAGGTGGAAATCAGCAATGGCTTGAGCTTCTGAATGACACTCATCAAGGGGACAATTGACGACTTCGTTTCAGCACATGTCGCCTTGAGAGCGTCCCAACACCGTTCAATGTCGCCTTCAAGGTCTTCATTGTGCATCCTTCCACCCACGTTCTCGAGGTAGTCGCTCAATTCTTGTTCGTGTTCGAGCCGATTGATCTCACGTTGCTTGAGCGCTTCCGCATCGTCTGCAGCGTCTTTGAACGCCGACAGGAGTTCAGCCAATGTCACTGGCCGACCTTCATCCCGCCGCACACGTTCATCAAAGAAGTTCGTAAGCATCTCGTCTGCATCGCCGTCGAGGACAGATTGCGTGAAGAAAAAGGCCTCGTCATCGTACTCGCTTTCCCATCCGAAGGCGTGGTCTTCATCCCATTCCTCTTCTTCAACGGGTTGAATTTTTTCAAACAACACGGCGGATTGGTGGTGAAGAACCTCCCACGAGAGGCGGATCAATCGGCCACACGCCGCCAGATCGAGGTTTTCACCGTCCTTAACGCGTTGGGCAAAGAGATTGAGAAACGCCGAGAGGTCAACATCCCACGGATTGAATTCTTCTTCTCTCACGAGGGAGAGCACCAACGCAACAGAGCGGTCGAAGGGATCATGCAGGCTTTGATGCTCTGCTTCTTCGGTCGCAGCAATCGCGGCGATGCGCTGACCAAATGTTTCGGCATCCTCTCGCTCTTCTCCTTGTCCAAGAAGTTGGTCAATCACCTCTTGTTGGAGGAACCACCGGTCGAGCATGCTTTGTTCTTCAGCCATGAAACCGCCTCATTGCTCTTCAGATTCCGCTGTATTTTCGACCACATTGTGCGGCTCTTCGTCCTCAACCTCACTTGCCTGAGCCACTTTCGCAGCGACTTCTGCTCGTTCAGTAATGTCCTCGGTAAATTCCTGCGTCCGCTCCATCAAACCACCCATGGTTGATTCCTGAGTGGGAGCATCATCACCCTCGTCATGCATGTGCGTCAGCAACCCACCCAAACTTTTGGGCACCGCCATCGCATCTGGAACAGACGGCATGTCTTCTGCGGCCGCGACTGCGTCAAGGATTCGAGTTTCGTTTTTGTCGGCATCTTTCTGTGCTTCCTTGAGCGCTGCTTCTCCCAAGGCGATGGCACGTTCACGGTCGAAGTCAAGAATGCGACGACTGCACCCGTCTCCGCCATGGGTGATGCCGATGTGGTGGTCAGCCAATTTGAGGGAAACCTTTCGCAACGTGACCATGATAAACTGAGCACGTTGACTCCGTTTTCGACACATTTTTGCAATCCGTTCGGCGTTGTAGGCATCGAGGTTTTGATCGACCTCATCAAAGTAGTAAAACGGACTCGGGTCGTAATCTTGAATGGCAAAAATGAGCGCCAACGCCGCCATTGACTGCTCACCACCCGAGAGTTGCTGGCGACTAACCTTCGACGACTTGCCGCGCGGTTGCGCCCACAACTCGAGACCGCCTTTGAAGGGCTCTTCGGGATTCTCGAGGAAGAGTTCGCCCCGCCCGCCATCGGAGAGTTCATGATAGGAGGTCTTGAAATTCTCATTCACTTTCTCAAGAACGGCTATCAGACGCTCCTTTCGTTGCGATTCAAGCTGCTCAGTGACCTCAATGAGGTGTTTGCGACGACCCTGCAGCGTTGCGAATTCGTCCTTCATGAGGTCAAGTCGTGCTTGGCACTCATCGTATTGTTCAATCGCCATCATGTTGACGTTGCCGAAATTGTCCATGCGGCGTTGAAGGTTCCGCAGTTCTCGCTCCAACTCGCCCACGTTCTTCAGATCCTCTGGCAAGTCGTTGAGCGAAAGATTTGCGTCGATCAATTCCTGAGCCATGAGCTGGACCTCGCCCTCTTTTTCGGCGATGGTGCGCATCAGTTCCTCTGCCAATCTTCGGTGGTTCTGAGCTTGCGTTAATCGCCCTTCGTTTTGAACTCGAAGCGTCGCTCGCTGGTCGGTCAATTCTTGGCGCTCCGTTTCGAGACCCTGGTTTTCCTCGAGATACACCGCTTGTTCGTCCTTCTTTGCTTTGAGACTGATGCGGTCGGTGGCCAGGGTTGCTTCAAGTTCATCGACACGGACCATTCGTGCGTCTTTGTCTTCACCCAAGGAGCGAAGGCGGGCCTGAATCTCATCGACACGTCGTTGAAGCACCGTTTGATGACTGGCTCCGCTGCTCAGCGTTTCCTCGGCTTTTTCTTTGGCACCGTGCGCACTCACCCTGAGGAGGTTGGCTGCATGCATGCGTTCGCGTAGATGCTCCGGGCTGGCCGCCTCAAGGGCCTCCTTCGCCGTTTGATAAGCATCTTTAGCACTCGAGAGGGTTCTGTCTGCAGCATCGAGGCCCCGCAAGGCATCTTGGGCGTTCTGACGGACTTCATCCAGTTTTTCTTCCAGACCAGAGACGATGCCCAAGGCTTTCTTGTGAGCTTGTCCGACCTGTTTTTGTTCGGCTTTCAAATCGCGTACTTCGGTTGCATGAGAATTGTCGACCATGGCGTTGATTTTGTTACGAATCAATTGTTGATTTTCCCGTGCTTCACGCAGTGCTTCGTTAACGGTGCGCTCCATCAGGTGGTACTTGTCCACCTCTGCCGTGTACCGCTCGACCTCCGACGCACCCTGAATGCGCCCGCCAAAGGCGATGCTCATCTTACGCTTGGACCCACCAACCATGGCTCCGCCTGATTCAATCACGTCGCCACGAAGCGTGACAAAGCGTGTTCCACCCATGTATTGCCGAGCAATGCTGAGGTTTTCGACAATGAGGGTATTTCGCAAAGCAAAGCGGACCGCAACATCGATTCTCGGGTCGTAATCAAGCATCTCGTGAGCGAATCCGAGGACCCCTTCTTTGCGAGAAGTCATGACCGTCTTTCCACCCGCTCGGGAACTGCTGAGCTTGTTGATCGGCAAAAACGTAGCACGACCCGCTCGGTTTTCTGCAAGCCAGCGGATCGCATTGGCCGCGTCTTGGTCGGTTTCAACCACAACGGACGCCATTCCTGCACCGATAGCGGTCGCCAGAGCGACCTCATGAGCGCTGTCTTTGGGAGCGCAAAGTTCAGCCACCGTCCCGATGATGCCCCGTAATTCTTGATTGTCCCGTGCGAGAAGGACGGCGCTGGCGCCTCCAGCAAGTCCTTTCGCCCCCGATTTTTGTTCCATCTCGGACCGGGCCAAATTGAGCGCTCGCTCGGCCGCACGGAGCTTGACCTCGATTCGGCCTCGGTCCTCTGCAAGTTGAGACTCTGCCCGCTGTGTGTCGGTCAATTGTTGAGCGAGGGCGGCACGATCGTACTCCGGAGCCTTATCGGAAAGTTCCTCCAGACGAATGCCAAGTTCCCCAAGAGCAAGGCGTAATTCTTCACTTTCATCTTGGGCAGTGGCCAATTGTTGTCCAACCAACTCTGCTTCAACGGCCAATTTGTCCACCTCGCTCTGGGCTTCGCCTCGTTGTTGTTCCTGGCCTTCAACAAGGTCTTCGGCTGCCACCAAATCCTCGGTGAGGTGTTGATTCTTTTCTCCAGCCGTGGCCAGTGCTTGACGGACCTTGCCTTCTTCATCTTGAGCCTCTTTCAATTGCTCCAGTGCTTCTTCAAGAGCGGAATTGGCTGATTCTAAATTTGAAACAAAGCCCGAAAGTTCCTCCGACGCTTCGACCAGTTGTTCCTGCACGAGGGTTGTTTCTTCGGCCTCCTCTTCCTCTTCTCTGGCCGCTTCAACCAAACGGTCATTGTTGAGTTCAATGGCCACTTGGAGCGCTTGAATGGCCAAGCCGAGTTCCGAAGTTTCACCGCCCGTGAGTTGATTGATTTCTTTTTGAATTTCAGCGATTTGATCGTCCAATTCAATGAGTTTTTTCTCAGTGACTTTGTGGTCATCCAGAAGGGTTTGGCTCTGAGCGAGGTATTTTTGTCGTTCTTCGGTGTGGAAGGCCAACTCGTTTTTCAGCGTCGCATAGCGAGACTGGAGAAGCATGGCGTTGGTGACTTGGATGGCATCGCTCACCTCCTTTGCTTTTTGAGCGACATGACGCTCCTTGGCCAAGGTTGACAAGCGTTCAAGTTGCTCTTTTTCGAGCAACCCGATACGATCAAGGTAATTCTCCACCATGTCCTTCTGTTTGTTGGCCTTGCGGATTTCGTCGTCGTAAGACGTGACCCCTGCGACGTTGTCAAGCACCTTCCGGCGTTCATTGGCCGTCATTTTCGCGAGGCTTGTCACGTCGCCTTGGAGCACGATGTTGTAGCCGTCCGGGCGAGCGTTTGCAGCCCCAAGCAACCGATGAAACACCTTCTGAGTGCTGTCCTCACCGTTGAGTTTGTAGGAGGTTACGGGGTTGTTTGAAGCGGTGAGCCTGATGCTGCGAGACATTCGAATTTCTTCCTTGTCAAGGGGAAGTCGACGACGACCATTACTCATCACTGGGTTCGCAAAAATAAGCGTCACTGAACAGTCCCTGGCTGGCTTTGAGTTCTTCCCTCCATTGAAGATGAGGTCCGTTGAATTCTGAGCCCGAATGACTCGGTTTGATTTTGGCCCGAGGACGAATTGGATGGCGTCGCCGCAATTCGATTTCCCGGATCCGTTTGGGCCAGTGATGGCCGTGAAACCGCGGTCGAGGGGAACCGTGACTTCACCCTTGAATGATTTGAAATTGAGCACTTCAAGTGATTTTAGGTACATCCCTATCCCTCCTGCGATGGAACTTTGTTCTCATCACTTTCACAGTACCCGTTCTTTACAGGATTTAAACAATCCGAAGAACCGAGGCTCAGTACCCCGGTTTTCAGGGGCTTCAATTTGCCGCCGAAGAAGGTTAGAAAACACCCTGATTGTTGCATTTTTTACATCCGGCACCGCCGCAGTAAGGGCAGGTGGCCATGACCAGCAACTTGCTTCGGCGTCGGCTCATAGCGAGCCCTTTGTCAGCGCGTAAGAATCGAGAGCGATCGTTGCGATCGAGTGTTTTGCTGTCGTGCTTTTCCGTGTTGAAGAAGGACGTTCGAAACGCACCGGCTTTTTCTCGCCTCCGCTCCAGTTTATCGCGGGTTTGAGACACCGCCTCTGCCTCCCAATATTTCGGGCCCCGCATCATAATAACACCAAAAACAGCGAACATGATTTGGACGACCCATGGTTGTGTTGGAAACGGAAACAACGTAGCGAGACCCTCTGAACTGGCCGAAGACGGCAACAGAGAAAATCGGTCGAGAACAGCAAGAGTGCACAAGGTTGCGCCCATGATGAAGCCAAGTTTGCGCAAACGTCGTGCCCAACCTTTGTTTTGCGGCAATTCAAATCCGTAGACAAACAAAAACAACCCTTCCATGAGCATGAGGACGTCTGCGC
>CAXHCG010000085.1:0-7379 GCA_964014905.1 uncultured Candidatus Poseidoniales archaeon
GTCTCCGTCAGGAAGCAGGTAAGCCGAGAGTCCGGGTCGATGTTCACCTGGCGAAACCCATTCGTGGACATGACGTCCTTCGTGGTCGATCAGGTAAGTGGTGTTGGACGGGATGGGTGAGAACAATGTGTAGCCTGCAATGGTGCCTTCGTCGCAATACACGAGCCCCATGGTCCAGTTGGTTCGGTCTGCATTGCAAGACGGTTGGGGATTGGAGGCTTGCCCGGTTTCTTCAGCGATGACAAGGGGTGCATGGACAAGAAACAACAGCGCCATCACGACAGAGGAGACGGGTCGCAACCGCTGAGCGTTCATGCTCCACTCCCCTCAACGAGTTCGTAGACCTCATCGAAGGTATTCTGCAGTTGCTCCAGTTCGGTTAGACCAGAATACACCTCAAATTTGGCTTGGCCCTTCACGTTTCCAGTTCCTGAGCCAACGGTCAGTTTCGGTTCTCCTTCCACGACCGAATCAATGGACACGCGGAAATGGAGCACGTGTTCATCATCCATTCGTTGAGTGAGTTCCTCTTGGAGTCGCCTGAGGTTTGTTTCACCCAACCGAGCGAGGGACTTCAAGGCCTTTCGCTTGTTCATGGTTGAAGCGGTGATGAGCGTCAGTTCCGGCCCGTGATAGGAGGTGCTGCGGTCTCTTTTGACCGCGTCCTCATCACCGATCAGCCACGCCATGGCCTCGGCGAGAACATCGGCGTTGGAGAGGGCGCTGGCCGTCGCCCTCCATGTGATATGATGTAGGCCCACGCCCTCAGGGTGAAGAAGGGAGGTCAAGAGGTTGCCGAACCGTCGTGCATGGCGGCGTTGTTGAGATGAGGCCCATTCAAATAGGGGGGGTCAGTCCGCAACCTGCAAGTGGGGTAGCCCCCGCAAGACACACCGAGTTGAACACCATGGCAAAGAAAATCAGTGCAAAGGCACGCGCAGCAGCGCGTAAACAACGTGACAAGTGGAAGACAAAGCGATGGTACACAATTCGTGCACCTCGCCATCCATGGGATTTCAAGCCAATCGGCGAAACAATCGGTGAGTCAGATGAACACATCATCGGACGGGTCTACGAAATGACCCAACAAGAGTTTGACGGGAACTTTTCCAAAATGCACGTCGTGATGCGATTCCGTGTCTCCGAGTGCATTGGCCAGGATGCCTTGACGACCTTCATCGGACATCACCACCAAACCGACCACACGCGACGTCAAATCCGTCGCTACCGAGGAAAGGTCGACGACGTGGTTGATGTCGTCACCACGGACGGCTACCTGGTACGGATGAAACCCCTCATCATCACGCAACAGCGCGTGCAGACATCGGTCAAGCAAGACATGCGAAGTCGCACCCGCGACATCATCATCTCGTTTACCGCAAAGAACACTTACTCCGATGTGCAACGAGCTCTCCTCGATGGAAAACTCGAAGAAGAGATAGAAAAGGGTGTCAAGTCCATCTATCCAGTTCGTTCTGTGGCTATCCGCAAAAGCCAACTTCTGCAAGAAGGTGTGGTCGTTGCTGACGGCCCCACGCTGGATGAGATTCACGCCCAAGAAGAGCGTCAATCCGCTGAACTCAAGGCGAAGAAGGCTGCAGCACTCGCTGCTGCCATGGCGGATGAAGAGGCTGAGCGGGCCGGTGAAGAGGCAGATTCAGTCGCAGACGAGGCCCAAGAGGCGCCTGCGGAACAAGCACCCGAGGAGGCTCCTGCTGAAGAGGCCCCTGCAGAAGAGGCACCTGCCGCAGAAGTTTCCAACGACGCAGACCATGCCAGCATGACGGTTGCAGAACTCAAGGAGTTGCTGAAGGCCGCTGGTAAACCTGTTTCCGGTAAGAAAGCCGATCTCATTGCACGTCTTAACGAGTGAACGCCTCTGCACCATCGATTTGATGGCCTTTGACGCTTTGGTCGTGCCATGCAGAGGGTCTGTGTTGTACTCCTCGTGGTAGCGTGCATAGCGTTGCCGGGTTGTGCCTCCGAGTCCAACGAGGCTGCGGAAACAAATCAAGGGCAGGAGCCCGTCGATGGAATGGTTTGTAACGGCTGGGACATTCTGTGTTCTCGAACCTATGACAACGTGACCTATCCCGAAACGCACAATGCCTTTGCTACCCACGAGGATGGAATTTTTTACCCAGCAAGCAACCACCGGACCGGTCTTGATGCTCAGTGGGATGCAGGCATGAGGGCGTTCATGCTCGATACCCATTATGCCGACCCTTCCAATCCAAATTCGGACGGTGTTCGCTTGTGTCACGGCAACAGTGGGGGCGCGATCAATCCTTGCAGTTATGGCAACGTGGACGCACGAGCATGGCTCACTGCGTTGCAGTCGCACATGGTAAGCGCACCCAATGATGTTGTGACCCTTTTAATTGAGAACTACGTTGAACCCGTCCATCTCCACGAGGTCTTGAACGACTCTGGCCTCATGGAGCATGTGTTTGTACATGCCTCGGACGAATCTTGGCCAACCCTTCGAGAAATGATCCAAAACGGAGAAAGGATGGTTGTTTTTTGGGAACAATCCTCCGATGAAGCTTTTCCTTGGTTCCATGACTTCCTTACCCACAGTTGGACAACGGATTATGCCGAGGAAAGCAAGGAAGAGATGAACTGCAACCCACATCGTGGCGATGAAAATCAGGTTGTGTTCCACATGAACAATTGGCTCAGTGGCCCATTCGGACTTTCAAGTCCGAACAATGCTGATGAAACCAATGACCCTGAGTTTTTGGTCGAACGAGGTATCGAATGTTGGGAGATGCATGGGAAGCGACCCACCTTTGTGGCGGTTGACTGGTGGGAGGATGGTGATGTTGTCGCCGCCGCACGAGCCATCAATGAATTGGATTTAACCCCCGAAGATTCTGAATCGCCGTAGACTTGACATGCCATCACCAAGTCCCGCCGCCATGCGACTCGGTGTGATTGGGGGAACTGGCCTCATCAACATGGACCTCTCCAAGAAAATCGCCGCCGTAGGAGGCGAAGTAATTCGTACCGATGATGTTCTCGTTGACACTCCATTTGGTCCTGTGCCTTTGCGCTGTTTTTCTCTGAACATCCATGGAGAACCCCATGAATTGATTTTCCTTCAGCGTCATCACAGCGATTCCGGGCACGGACGTCCTCCGCACATGATCAACCACAAAGCCAACATGACGGCGATGTCACAATCCAACGTCGACGCCGTCCTCTCGGTGTGTTCGGTTGGAGCCATCGCCTCTTCGTTCATTCCAGGCAAGGTTGGGCTCGCCGGACAATACATCGATTTTACCGGGGTAGCCACCACATTTCACGACGATGAATCCACGTTTACCTCCGTCACCGTTCCTTTTGACGAGACCATGAATTCAGTCGTTGAAGCCGTTCTTCGTGAGGTTCAGAACTTCGACGAGCATGAAACCATGCGCTACACCTATTGGTTAACCCAAGGCCCTCAATTTGAAACGGTGGCCGAGGTGGACGCCATTGAGCGTCTCGGTGGAGACATGGTGGGCATGACCATGCCTCGAGAGGCAAAACTGGCCTGCGAGCTCACGATGCCCTATTCGGCAGTGTGCATTTCTTCAAACTGGGCGGCAGGCCGCGACCCGTCGGATGCTGGAAAAGCGCTCAACCACGAGGATGTTTCCGCTCAAGCCAACGACCGACTTGAACCCGTTTGGGCCTGCATTTTTGCAGTGCTTGGGTAAGCCAACCATCAAGGGCTGCTCTGTTGAGTCTCCGACATGGAAGGATTTTCAGTTGACGATTGGATGGCTCGGGAGGCATCAAGTGAATGGGACGTCATGATGAAGAAGGTCGCAACGTTTCACCACAAGCACGATTTTGCCGGTCAAAACGGTCACGACATGGGCTACCGGCTTGCTCTTACAATTGAGGAACTCGGTGAATTGGCCGCCGCCATCACCAAGGGCAAACCCATCGATGAGTGCGCTGAAGAAATGGCCGACGTCCTCATTCTTTTGATGGGTCATAGTCTTGCCATGGAAGTGGATTTGAAGGCTGCTTTCGAGAAGAAGTATGCCCGTATCATGAAGCGAGAAGCCCTCCAAGGTCGCCTTGGAGTTCGGGTCACTGAGTACCGTCCAGAGTGATTAAACAATCCAATGCTGAAAGGTCATCGGAAAATCGTCCCGTTCTCCAGCGACGACATGACGTTCGGTGAGCAGGTAGTACCCTTGTGCCTCAAGTTCAGGAGCAAACGTGTCGGCATCTTCCACGACCGTGTGGATGATTGTACGGTGAACTTCCTTTGCATGGGGCAAGAACAAGGCGTAGATTTCCCCTCCCCCAATGATCATCACTTCCTCATGCTCAGCGAGCGCCATCACCTCTTCGTGGGTCATCACCTCAACATCGTCGTCGACTCCTTGGCGCGTCATGACGATGTTTCGGCGCTTTGGCAAAGGTTGGCCCAAACTTTCCCAGGTTTTCCTTCCCATCACCACTGTTTTGTTGAGGGTCGTTCGCTTGAAGTGCTGAAGGTCAGATGATTGACGCCACGGTAAATCCCCGTCCTTTCCAATCGCCCCTTCCTCATCGCATGCAAAAATCATCGACAGCATACGAAGGCCTCAAACGGATATGGGTGCTTTGATGTGGGGATGATGCTCATAGCCTTCAATTTCAATGTCATCGGAGGTGAAACCATCAATGTCGGTAATGTTCGGGTTCAATGTTAACTTTGGAAGCGGAAGTGGTTTCCTTGAGATTTGGAGCCGTGCTTGATCGAGATGGTTGTTGTACAGGTGAGCGTCTCCGAGGGTGTGTACAAAGACGCCTGCGTCCAAATCACAGACTTGTGCCATCATGTGCGTCAAGAGGGCATACGAGGCAATGTTGAATGGAACGCCAAGAAAAACATCGGCGCTCCGCTGGTAGAGTTGACAATTCAGTTTTCCGTCTGCGACGTGAAATTGGAAAAAGGCATGACAGGGCATCAACGCCATTTCGTCAAGTTCCCCTACGTTCCAGGCAGAGACAATGATTCGTCGGCTGTTCGGATTGGTTTTGATGGCCTTGATGGCTTCTTGAACCTGGTCGATGATTCGGCCATCTTTGGCTTCCCATTTCCTCCATTGCTTCCCGTACACGGGGCCAAGGTCCCCGTTTTCATCGGCCCATTCGTTCCAAATCCGCACGCCGTTTTCTTGCAGGTATCGCACGTTCGTGTCCCCCTTTAGAAACCAAAGAAGTTCGTGGACGATGGATGGCAGGTGAAGTTTCTTGGTGGTGACCATTGGAAATCCCTCGGCCAGGTCAAACCTCATCTGATGGCCAAAGACGGATTTGGTGCCGGTTCCAGTCCTGTCGCCTTTGTCGGCTCCATGGTCGAGGATGTGTCGCATCAAGTCGAGATATGCTTCCAAGTTTCCACCCAACAGAAGACAGCAGAGGAAGTCCTTAGGCGTTGTTCACGCCGTTGGTTCCAAATTCGGAAGAAACAGGATGTCGGCCGGTGTGCTTGGGTTCAAGGCATAGGCCTCAATCTCAGTGCGTGTGATGCCGTTAAACAACGGCTGAATGTAGCGCTTCACCGCTTCTATTTCCATGCCCTTGCAGGCGTAGCACCGCCGAGCAAAGCTGCACAAGAGGTCGATGGCGGCGTGTGGAATTCCCAATTCAATGGCCTCCTGGATGTCTGAAATCTCCCCCATGTCTTCCAGGGATAATTCGATCAAGCCCAGCTTGAGGCGTTTGCCCAAACGTTCCCGTTCGGCTGCTTCAGCAAATTCCCGAAGCGTGTGTGGAGTTGCTGCCCGGGGCCAATTTGATTCTCCAAGCAACACAAGGGAAACGATGGCATCGGCTATGGCGCATCCGGGGTGGCTTCCAGTCAAGGCGATGCAGATGCGTTCAACCGAACCGACCGTTCGGTTTCGTCCTCGATAGAGGTGGACTTCGAGGTGCGTGTCGTTGTGAATCAAGAACGATGAGATGGTTTTGATGATATCGATTCGTATCTCAAAACCCTCGATTCCATGGATCAGATGACTGTTTCCTGTTTGATGGCAGTTCATCGTGGACCAGGTCTCAACGTTCAGCATGATGGTTTGAAGAAGATCCAGTCCGCGCAATTCGGCGTCGATTCGATCCTGAGGTATGCCCTCCAAAGGTTCGTGCGCCCCGAGGAGTCCGAACGGCGTGAAGACCAACGACACATGAACCTCAGTCCGCCAGTCTATATTTAGGTTCAAGGTGCACCCAGGGCAGCCATGGACGCCATGAGTTGGTCAGTGAATTTCCTGAACAAGCGTGAAAGTTCCGCCCGGATTTCATGATCTTCGGATTTGGCCAGTGCGTGGAGTGAAGCGGGCGTCATCCCTCCACCGGATGGCGATGAAAGCCATTCATGCCACGTCACGCCTGTTCCGGCGTTCACGCCAAATTTGCGATGGAGTCGAGGCCATTTGTCGTGCTGTGGGCGCATGATGGTCCGTGTTCCAACAAGGGCCATCGGGACCACCACGGCATGGGGATAGGCTGCCGCTAGGCGAGCCACGCCTGTTTTTCCAGGGAGCATGAAAGGGGGTTCCTGCCGCTTGGAACGCGTTCCTTCGGGAAAGATTCCCAAGGCTTTGCCGTGGTCAAGGATGCTGGCAGCGCTGGCCAATGCATCGCTTCCACCCGCTTCTCGATGGGTTTCAATTTGGCCGGTTGCTCTCATTAAGAAACTGGTTAATGGATTGCTGAAGTGGCCGTCTTTGGCCAAATAATGCGTTGTTCTACGGGCGGATGCAATCACGGCAATGGGGTCGATGTGGGAGAGGTGATTGGCGGCAAGTATGGTGGCTCCTGAGCGAGGAATTCGGTCGGCACCGGTGATTTTCCAGCGAAGGAGCGGCCGTAAAAGGGGAGAAAGGAACATTCGCAAGCCTGCGTAAACGGGGGTTGCGGGAAGTGGATGTCCACTGGGCTCAATCACCCAATGGGGTCGAAGAGCGCCCCAAGCCTCTTCCATGGCTTTCCCCTCGTCCATGCCAACGCTTCCTTCCCTCTCCGTTTTGATGTTTTTTCTCGGCACGGGCATGAGCGCCCAATTTCCCTTCCACGCAAAGTGCACCAAGGACAAGCGTGAAAGGTCAGCAACAGGAGGGCAATCCATGGCAACCAGCGGCAGAGGTGTACTTTCTGTATTCCTTTGCACTCTCGTGGCCTCTGTGGTCCTTCATCCCGTTGCCCTGGCTCAATCTGCGTGGGAAGAGGACGGTTGGTTACGGACTTCTTTTGGCCAAGAACGGCTGGATGCAGGGGACGAGTTCGGCTGCTATGGCATACCGGGCCTCTCGTGGGCCAACGATCCCGGTGCGGTCGCTCAAGCCTGTAAGGACTCTGTCTCTTATACACATCTGACGCTGCCGACG
>CAXHCG010000086.1:0-7354 GCA_964014905.1 uncultured Candidatus Poseidoniales archaeon
TTGCTGAAAAGTTGAATGCCCTTGGAATCTATACCTTTGGCCAACTGGCCAACATGACTCCGGAAATTGAAGAAGAAGTCAACGTGGCCATTGAGTTCTTTTCAGGCCGAATCAAGCGAGACGAATGGGCGAATCAAGCCCGTGCGTTCCTTGGAGGTGAATAAGAATGATCGACCCAGCATGGGTATCTGGCTTGTCGGCGCTTTTGTTTGTCATCGGCTTAGCGGGTGCATTTACCCGAAAAAACGCCATCATCGTCCTCATGTGCATCGAGTTGATGCTCAACGCCGCCAACATGCAATTCGCAGCTGCTGCCGTTCACCACGGCGACACCACCGGCTGGGTGTACACCATCTTCGCCATCGCCATTGCGGCAAGTGAAGTCGCCATCGGGTTGGCCATCTTCCTTGCCATGTACGGCCAACATGAATCGATTACACTGGACGACGTGAACGTCCTGAAGAACTGAGGTGATACGATGGCAGGTTCAGGAAGCACAGAAGCCATTCAAAGCACGGCGCTGGAATATGCGCCGTACATCCTCCTGTTGCCCATGCTGGCGTTCCCGGTGATTCTCCTTCTTGGAAAATTGTTCAACGGCAACAAAATGTGGAAAGACGGCCTCAAAGAAGGAGGCCTCATCGCCCTCCCGGTCATGGGTGCAAGCCTGTTGATATCGCTCTGGTTAATCACTGACTTTGTTGGCGGAAACGGACATGGGGACACCACCGGTTGGACATGGTTTACCTCCGGCTTGTGGATTTCTGGACAGACGACGGTGACGGAAATCTCGCTTGGATTCGGAATTTATGTCGACCACGTCACCGTGATGCTGCTGTTCGTCGCCTCGTTCCTTTGTTTGCTCATCAACACCTTTGCCATCGGCTACATGAACACCGATCCAATCAACGACAACCGCAACCACCGCTTCTACGCTGAATTCGTGCTGTTCTGTTCCGGTATGCTCGGCATGGTGCTGGCTGATTCTTTCCTCTGGCTCTTTATCTTCTGGGAATTGATGGGCCTGTGCTCCTACCTGCTCATCGGGTTCTACTACGAACGCCCCAGCGCTGCTTACGCTGCCAAGAAGGCGTTCTTGACCACCCGTGTGGGCGACGTCTTCCTCATGGTCGGATTGGCGATGCTCTGGACCCTTTTCCACCCGTACGCCGGTGCAGGACAGGGTGCCCTGGATTATTCCGTTGTGTTCTATGAAGGCAACATCGAGAAAGTAGCAGCCTCAAGTGCGGGTACACTCGGTTGGGCGCTTGGCTTGATGTTCATCGGGGCCGTCGGCAAGTCTGCACAATTCCCGCTCCACGTTTGGCTTCCCGACGCCATGGAAGGACCAACACCCGTTTCTGCCCTGATCCACGCCGCCACCATGGTGAACGCCGGTCTCTACCTCGTCGCTCGTATGTTCCCGTTCTTTGGTGCAGAAGCACTTCATGGCGACCTGGCGGATTTGGCCTTTATCATCGCCGCTATTGGTGGAACCACCGCCGTTATGGCAGCCGCCATCGCGTTCGTCCAGCACGACCTGAAGAAGGTCCTTGCCTACTCGACCATGTCGCAACTGGCTTACATTTTCACAGGCCTTGGAGCGGCGCTTTACTTGGCCAACACCCTGCACTGGCACGAATACCTCGCTGATGGCACGAAGAACCCTGACTACTACGTGAACCACGCCATCGTCGTCGTCGCTTTTGGTGCAGCCTTGTTCCACTTGTTCAACCACGCCATGGCGAAGGGCATGCTCTTCATGGCGAGCGGTGCTGTGATTCACGAAGTGCACCATGCACACCATCATCTTCATCCGCATGACGACCATCACGATGAGGACCCAGAAGAGTTGCTTATGTTGGCCAACTATCTTCATGACTCGGACCAATCGGTGTTTGGTTTCTTTAATTCCATCGACTTGGACCAGTCCGGTGAAATTGACACGTATGAGTTCCAAAAAGCCCTCAAAGATGCCAACATTGCCGATCTTCCTCCATGGGAGATGAAGCGGTTGATGAGCGCTGTCGATATGGATGGCAATGGCCGCATCGATGTCCCCGAATTGGAATTGAGCCTTGGGCGCATTCATCTCGCTTCGCTGGCTGGTGATGAAGACCACCATGACCACCATGACGAATTTGACGCCCAATCCATGGAGAACATGGGCGGTTTGGCCTCAAAGATGCCCCTCACGGCAACTGCCATGCTGGTCGGTTCCCTTTCCATCATGGGCTTCCCGCTCATCGGTGGCTTCTGGTCGAAAGAAGGCATCATCGCCAACACCTGGCGTGTGGCTTTGGATGACCCCCGGTTCTTCTACCCGGCCATGTGCGTGCTCCTCGGCGCCGCCATGACAGGCTTCTACATGTCCCGCATGTGGTTGAAGACCTTCGCCGGTTCTCCCAAAACCGATGTTGCAGCGCACGTTCATCCCACCAACACCTGGATCAAGACACCGTTGTTCATCCTGACCTTCATGAGTTTGGGCGCCATCGCTCTTGCCAGCATGGGCTTTACCCACTGGGCTCCAGATGAATATTACAAACCGTTCTTTGATGGAAAGAAGAGCCTCTTCGAGGGCTTTGTCTATGAAATAAAACACGCCTTCGCGAACTCCGAGGCGTTCTTCTTTGTCTTGACCTATGTCGCCATTCTCCTCGGCGCCATCGTGGGACCCGGGTTGGCGCTCTCACTGTACGGTGGGAAATTGGACGAGGGCGAAGAGACCATGCCTTGGTTTGGACCGGTCATCGCGCTGAACCAGATGGTGAAGGGACGCTACCACTGGGACAACACCTCCTTCGCTCAGTCCGGGTTTGCCACGGCCCTCGAGAACCGATTGTACATCGACCACTACTACGACATGGCCATGCTCAAAATCGTCGCAGCCTTCTCCTTCAAAGCAGCTGTCGCCGACTCCAAAGTCATCGACGGGACGGTCAAAACGATTGAGCGAACGTCTCAACAACTCTCGACCAAGGTCCGTTCGTTAACGACCGGCTCCGCCCGCGACTACATCTTGATGGCAGCGTTGGGCACGTTGGTCCTCTTTGGATTGATTTGGGGGGTGGTCGCTTGACGACCGATTGGATCTCCATTCCACTCGTGGCCTTGCCGTTGGTGAGCAGCATCGCTATCCTAGCGTTCGTTGCCTACGCCTCGCCTGCAGCTCGCGATCGCATGGGACCGTCGGTACGAATGGCGACCCTCATCTTCTCGTTGATGATGTTGGTGCTGACCACGGCCATGTTTTTCGGCAGCAACTACATCGAAGGAACAAAGGATTGGGCCAGCCTTTCGTTTGGTTCCTTCAACTATGACTTCCGCTATGTATGGATTGAATCGCTCGGGATACACTGGAGCGTCGGCATGGACGCCTTGTCCTTCCCGATGGTCTGGCTAACCACGTTTTTGTTGCCGGTCACCATCGTGGCCACGTGGAACGAGAAGAACGCCGCCGTCTACTTCCCGCTCGTCCTCATGATGGGCGGTGCCCTCATCGGTGTGTTCGTGGCACTTGACCTGTTTATGTTCTATGTGTTCTGGGAATTGACGCTGATTCCGATGTTCTTCCTTATCCTCAAATGGGGTGGAGTTGACCGCAAGTACGCTTCGCAGAAGTTCTTCATCTACACCTTTGCGGCCTCCGTCATCATGCTTCTTGGCTTGGTAACGGTGTACTTCCTTCAGCCAGAGAACCTGTCCTATGCAGGGGCTTGGACCGGCCGAACCTTCGATATTCCCACGCTGGCTGACCACGCTCGATCCGCAAACGCTGGTGGCGAGTGGTTCCTTGGAGAGAGCCTGCAGAAGATTCTCTTCGTGATGCTGATGATCGGTTTCTTGGTGAAACTCCCGTCAGTTCCGTTCCACACATGGCTGCCCGATGCGCACGTACAGGCCCCTACCGGTGGCTCCATGCTCTTGGCTGGCGTGATGTTGAAAATGGGAGCTTACGGCATGTTCCGTTTGCCCTTGGCCTTTTTCCCACACGCCGCAGAGCACTTCCAATTCTGGTTGATGGCCCTCGGAATGGTGTCCCTCGTTTGGGGAGCCGTTGTGTGTCTGGGTCAAACGAACCTCAAGAAGATGGTCGCTTACTCCTCGGTGTCTCACATGGGGGTCATCCTCATCGGTATTGCGACCATGCAACCCCTTGGTTGGGCTGCTGCGCTGTTCATGATGTTCGCTCACGGCATCATCAGCCCGATGCTCTTCGCAGTATGTGGCGCTTTCAAGCACCACTACCACAGCATGGAAATCGGGTCAATGCGAGGCATGGCGAAGCATTCACCATGGCTAGCGACATCGATGATGTTTGCATGGATGGCTTCGCTTGGTCTTCCGCTCTTGGCTGGGTTCGTGGCTGAACTGATGATGTTCCTCGCTTTGTGGCACTTCCTTTCCTCCGAAGGGTGGAGCGTTCTCTGGATGGTTGGTCCTGCTCTCGTGCTGGCCCTCACCGCTGCCTATTACCTGTGGTCCATGCAACGAACCATCTTCGAAGGTGGCGATGAAACGCAACCTCCTGAGAGCCTCAAGGGACAACCGGTCCCGGACATCGATGACGCTGAGAAGGTCGCTATGCTCATCCTTGCAGCGTTCACCATCCTCTTCGGCATCATGCCGTGGATTGCGTTGGACATGATGAACGGATGGACGATGGCGTTCTTTGAGACGCTCGTGATTCCGATTTTAGGAGGTGCCTGATATGAAACAAATTGAACCCTTTGCGGAAGGCTTTGTATTAGCCCTCGCTCCAGAATTTGTTCTTTTGATCGGCTTGTTCACCCTCATGATTGTCCCAAACACGGGCGATGCCAAGTTCCGTATTCCTCTAACGCAAATCCGGGTCCCCTGGCTCTTCGGTGGCAAGCGCCGTAATCTCGACAGCGACCCGAGGCTTCCAGGGTTGCTTGCAACGGTGTTCTTTTCCATCTCCTTCGGATTGACTGCGGTGTCGTTTGTCAACGGGATGGAAAAAGCCCAGATTGTGACCCCGAGTGGCACGACCATGCTGCAAATCGATGAGTTCAGCCGGATGTTTGAACTGATTTTCTTTGGTGCTCTCGCCCTCGCCAGCGCAGCCTCTGTGAACCGTCTTCCAGCGACCAGCCGTGCAGACCGAAGCCTCAATGGCCTCTACAACAACCGTCGACAAGTTGACTTCTACATTCTCTTGATCACCACCGGTCTTGGCATGGCCGTTGTCGCTTTGGCCCAAGACTTGTTCATGCTGTTCATCGGCCTTGAACTGGCGTCGTTCTCAACCTATGTTTTGGTCTCGTTCCTGAAGGAGAGCAAAGCAGGAACGGAGGCGGGTATGAAGTACTTCATCGTCGGTTCGGTTGCCTCCGGTGTTGGCCTTTATGGCTTGTCGCTGCTCTATTTGTGGTCGGGCTCGTTGCAGTTCACGGACCTTTCTGCAGCGTTCGCTCAGAACGGTATGGAACCGCTTCCACTCATCGCACTCGGTATGCTCCTGGTCGGCTTTGGGTTCAAGGTCAGTGCGGCACCGTTCCACTTCGCGGCTCCAGATGCCTATGCCGGAGCCATCGCACCAGTTGCCGGTGTGCTCGCCACGGCCAGCAAAGCGATGGGTGTCCTCGGTTTGCTTCGTATTCTTCTCACCATTGCCTCCCCCGAAGCGACCGATGGCTCAGCCGTCTGGCTGGTCGGACTGGGTGTCCTGTCCGCCATCACGATGACGTGGGGCAACCTCGCTGCCCTTGGTTCAACCAATCCCAAGAGGATGCTGGCTTACTCCTCAGTGGCTCACGCTGGGTACATGTTGGCGGCCATCACAGCGATTGGCGCCTTGAACTGGGAAGAGGGCCACGTTGACATGAGCAACGATGCTGCTCTGGTTGTCGTCACCGCCCTCATCTTCCATCTCGCCGTGCTGGTGTGTTTCAAACTCGGAGCTTTCCTCGTGCTTTCTCTGCTTGAATCTGAAAAGGGCGGTCACACCTTGGAATCGATTGGTGGTCTAGCAAAACGAGACCCGTTCATTGCCGTGGCCATGTTCATCTTCATGATGTCCCTGGCCGGTGTCCCACCCCTCTCCGGATTCGTTTCAAAATTGCTCGTCATCATGGGCATCGTCAAAGCCGCTCTTCTCGACGTGACCGTCAACAGCGACCTCGTCTTTGGTGATATTCACTGGGTGTGGTTCCTTGCGTTGCTCATGCTCATCAATTCGGCCATCTCGGTGTTCTATTACCTCCGTGTTGGACTGGTCATGTATTTCCACGATCCTGAAGAAGGACGGGAGGGTCCGTTGCCCAAAGGTACACCCGTTCGATTTGCCATCATTGCCTGCCTCATTACGACGGTGTACTTCGGTGTTGGTGCAGGTCAACTCATCGCCTTGTGCGAATCCGCTGCAAACGCCCTCATTGGTGCTTGGTAGGTTGGAACACCTCCATGCGGTCCATCCCCGTTTCGGGTGATGAGTTCAAGAAGGGTTGACGGTTAGGTCAAGCAGGTGAGACTGATTGGGTCGTAGATTTGAGGAAAAAGTGGACGTGGAAGAACTCGCACGTCTTGAGAATCCTGAAAACGCCAGCGACGGGAAAATCCGTGTCAAAATGCCCAACAAGAAAGTGAACGAAATGTTCGCCTTGGCCTCTCAAATCCTCGGTGGCCGGCGTGTCACTGTTCTCTGTGCTGACGGTGAGACACGTATGGCCCGCATTCCCGGTAAGATGCGACGCCGGCAATGGGTCCGAGAAGGCGACCTCATCATTGTGTGGCCGTGGGATTTCCAAGACTCAAAGGCCGATGTGAAGCATCGCTACACCAAAACTCAGGCCATGTACCTCTCTCGCAAAGGAGTCCTTCCCGATGACGTCGACATGTTTGGCATGGGCGTCTCTCTGGACGACGACGGGGAGCACGACGATCTGTTTGCTTCTGGAAAGATGGTTGACGACGAACCAGAGGCTGAGGCGGAAGTTGATGCAGACGAAGAAAGCGAAGACCTCTTCGCCGACGACGGGGATGACGACCTGTTTGCAGACGACGATGACGATGATCTGTTCGCCGAAGACGAACCTGCAGAAGGTGAATCGGCAGAAGAAGCCGTTGATGAAACCCCTCCAGCAGTGGACAACGTCGTTGAGGATGAACCCGAGGGTGACGACGATGACGACGATGACATCGACGCCTTGTTTGCTTGAGACGTTGAGGAAGCCACATGGTTGGAGAGGACGACTGGGAAGAATTGGCCGGTCGCCCTCGGAAAGGTCGTAAATCACGCAAGAAAAAGGGACACCGTTCCAAGGCGGACCGCTTGGACTGTCTCTTATACACATTGACGCTGCCGACGAAGGTTCGAGTGTAGATCTCG
>CAXHCG010000087.1:0-7312 GCA_964014905.1 uncultured Candidatus Poseidoniales archaeon
AGCAAGCCGAGATCATGGCAGAGATTCGCGACCGGTTTGATTTGCCCATTGACGAAGACTTCGTGCTGGCCGACTACCCGACGCTGAACCACATGATCGGGTACATCCAACGCATGACGGGGAGCGAAGCCTCGACTTCACCGCCCCCTGCTCAATCATCGCCAGCGCCTCCCATGGCCGTTCCTGAGCCTTCACCAACGCCCGCACCGATCGTTGAGCCTGCCGCCCCTGCAGCGCAACCGGTTGACGATGCTGCGATGACTGAAACGGTGGTCGCTGTGGTCGTTGAGCACACCGGATACCCTGCTGACTTCATCGAACTTGACCAGGACCTCGAAGGCGAATTGGGCATTGACACCGTGAAGCAGGCCGAAATCATGGCTGATATCCGGGACCGTTTTGACTTGCCCATCGACGAAGATTTCGTCCTGGCAGACCATCCGACCTTGAACCACATGATTGGCTACATTCAACGAATGAAAGGTCAACCTGCCCATTCTCCAACCGTGAAGGTGCCCGCACCGGCTCAAGATGGAGATAACCCACCTGCCTCCGTCGAATCAATCCCGCAACCTCCCGCAGCAAAGGGTTCGAACCCGGACATTGAGGACGTCTTGGTCTCCGTGGTGGTGAACCACACCGGTTATCCTGCTGATTTTATTGAAATGGATCAGGATCTTGAAGGCGAATTGGGCATTGACACCGTGAAGCAAGCTGAAATCATGGCCGAGATTCGCGACCGGTTTGCATTGCCCATTGACGAAGATTTCGTCCTTTCCGATCATCCAACCCTGAATCATTTCACGGCCTACATCGTCAAGATGCAAGGCGGAAGTGAAGCCTCCGTTTCCGCTCTGGACGAACCAGAACCCTCCGCTGCACCGGTCAATTCGGTCGAGCGACAGGCGTCCCATCAAGCGGGTACACGCCGCTGGCAGGTTGAGGTTGAAGCGTGCCCCGGCGAGCCTTCCCCAATCGATGTTTCAGGCACCGTGGTGGTTTCGGACGACGGGTGGGGGATCGCCGAAGCCTTCTGTAAACGGATGGAAGCGCGAGGCCTCCATGCTGTTCGAATCGGATTTGAAAGCCGCATCCGGGATGCATCACGTCACGACGAAGGTGGTCGCACCGTTTACCGGGCAGACCCAGAACAACCGAAGCACCTCGCTTGGATTGCGGAGCAACTCGAAGGCACCGTCATCGGTGGAATGGTTCACATGGCGCCACTCAAACTGGCATCTGAGCAGTGGCTTGAGGATGCTTTCCCCTCTTCTCAAATTGCGCTTGCTGGGCACGGTTGGTTCGGATTGCTCAAGGAATTGGGCGGGAAAATTACGCCCAATGCCCCCAGTTTCATCGCTTCTGTGACGTCCATGGACGGTCGTCACGGAAACATCGGCGACCGTTTCAATGCCGTGCAGGCCGCTGCGAGTGGCGTCACCAAATCCTACGCCTTTGAACGACCCGACGTGCGCTGCCGTGCCTTGGATCTCCACCCGGAGTTTGTGCTTGACGAGGCCGATGCGGCAAAGCGGATTGAGGAGGACGTCTTTGGTTTGGCCGGAGAAGTTGAGGTCGCTTTGGACCGAGACGGCCGCCGGTGGGCCCTGGTGGCGTTTGCTGAAGACCTCGTTGAGGAAGCCAAGCCGCTCAACGATGGCGACACGTGGTTGGTATCGGGTGGCGGTTCTGGTGTTACGGCGGCCTCCATCATCGGTGTGGCGAGCGCCAGTCCAAACGCTGGTGCTCACTTCGAACTTCTTGGTCGTTCGAAGTTGATCGAAACCACGTCTTCGTGGGTTGAATGGTCGGACGATCAGTTGGAGCATGAAAAGAACGCTCTAAGAGAACGCCTGGTGAACGCCAGCGAAAGCGGTAAGGTGACGATGGTTGAATGGAACAATGCTTGGCAGCGCTTCACGCGAAGCAGGGACGTCTACACGACCTTGGACATCATCGAACAAACAGGTAACCATGCAACCTACCACTCCGTGGACGTGATGGACAGGTCTGCCCTCCAAGAACTCGGTTCATCGCTTGGGCGACCAATCACGGGCGTTGTCCACGGAGCTGGACTTGAAGATTCAAAGTTGGTCGCCGACAAAGCCTACGATGTCTTTGACCGCGTGGTCCGGGTCAAGGTTGACGGATGGAGAGCTCTTCTGTCGGCGGTGGTTGCTTCGGGCCGTGAGGTGCCTGAATTCGCTTGTTGCTTCACCAGCGTAGCAGGACGCTTCGGCAACGGTGGTCAAACCGATTATGCCGCTGCCAATTCGGTCTTGGACGCAGAGATGGCACGGATGACGGCGACCACGGATTGCCGAGCGGTCGCCATTGGATGGACCGGATGGCGCGACGTGGGAATGGCAACCCGCGGGTCAATCGAAGCGGTCTTCGCTGCGGCAGGTATCGAGACGCTGGCGGTTCAGGATGGCGTTTCTCTCTTTGTAGGTGAGGCCCTCCAAGGTGGCAAGCGGCGCGTGCTTGGTTGCGGGTCCCTCGGTCAAATGGACGCGTTCGCATCGTTCAGAGAGGCCCCCCTCAAACTCCCTCCCAACATGGCCGCCACCATTGCCGACCCTTCGCGCTTCCCCTTCATCGACAAGGTTCTGGTGTTGGATGAGGACGTTCGCTTGATGACCCAGACCACTCTTTCGACCGAAGACCACCCCTTCTTGGTGGACCATGCCATTGAGGGCGTACCTTACCACCCCGGTGTGATGGCGCTGGAAATGTTTGCACAATCGTCCCTGTTGTTGAAACCGTCAACCTGCATCGCAGGGTTTGAAGAGGTCGCCTTTGGCTTGCCCGTCAAACTCCTCAAAGGCCCGATGGTGGTTCGCGTTGAAGCGGTTGTTGAACGGGCAGAAGATGAACTCACGTGGGTTCGTTGCCGCCTAATTTCCGACTTGATGAATTCCAAAGGCGAAGTGTTTGGAGAACGTGAACATCACGAAGCCTTGGTGCGTTTGGTGGAGAAACGGGAAGACCTCAGACCTTTCCTTCACAGAGAAGTTGAGGCTTTGCCCTCCATTGGGACTCCGCCGCTGGGAGATCTTCTCCACCCTGCCTCGTTCATTTACGATCGCTACTTCCACGGGCCTCGCTTCCAGTCTCACGGTGGTGTTCTTCGAGGCGTTGGTGACAGCGGACAGCCCGGTATTGACGGACTGGCCCTCATGCGCCACCAGTTGCCAGCCACGGACCAGTTCGCTTTGGAACAGCATGGCGAAGGGGTCCTTCTCGAGGCCCTTCCAATGCTGATTGAGGCGGGCTTCCAAAATGCGGGGCTCGTCGCCATGGAGGTTCTTGGTTACAGCAGCCTTCCCGTTGGCATTGCCTGGTCCACCATGCTGCGGGTGCCCGATGCAAAGGAAGTTCTCCGACTTCGGACATTGTTAACCGATTCACATGAAGACGGTACAACGGTGCACGACGTTTTGGTCGTGGGCGAAGACGATGCTCCCGTTCTGGCGCTCAAGGGCTTGCGATTGAAAGCCATGGCTACCGTAGAAGAAGATCAGCGCTTTGCGCTCGGGCGATGAGGCATGCTGCATGCACCAGCCTGAAGTGATTGTGCTCACGCCGCCCGTCGGAGCAGATGTCACCTTGTTGGCCACTCAGGCCATTGATTGGACCCTTGCACAGGTTCCGTTGGCCCGTGCCGATGAAGTGTCGTCGTTCATCACCAAGAAACGAAGGCATGAACACTTGACTGGCCGTTGGCTCCTCGGCCACGCCTTGAGCCGGTGGGGCCTAAACGATTTGTCCGTGGTTGAGGTTGTTCGCGATGAGCAACGTGCTCCTTCTCTCGTGCACATTCAAGGCGTATGGAAACGAACACCTCTTCCAAGCTTCTCCATCACGCACAGCGACGGAGTGGTGTTTCTTGCGCTTGCAGACTCCAAGTGGGCCGTCGGTTTGGACGCTGAGCCTCTCGATCGTACGCTCGCTCAAAATGCCTTTGACATGATGGCAAAGGGAGATGAACTCGATGCGTTGAGAGCCTTCCCAGAACATGTTTTCCAGGCTTGGACTGGAAAGGAAGCCGTGCAGAAATGTTTGGGTCTTGGTATGCACCTCAATCCGAGAAAAATTGAAATTCCAATTGGTAGTAGTAAGGCAGAGATTGCAATTGAAAAATCAAAAATCCAATTGAACTATTGGCGTGCTGAAGGTTATCATCTGTCGCTTGCCACGCGCCCTTCTGAACCCGAAATTCCAGGTCCAGAGGAGCGGTTATTGGAAGAGACCAGATTGGCCATGGAGGCAGACCCAGATTGGGGCGTGGGTTGTAAAACACAACGTCAAGGTGCCTAATTCCAGATTCGACTGCTCTCCCAAGGGAGGTTGAGGGCGACTCCAAGTTCAGTGAGGATGATGAAGTTCAAGACGATGTAGGATATGAAGGCCAGCATCAACACCACAATCGATGTATTGATGATGCGCTTTCGTTGCCGCCGTGCTTCATCGAGGGTGCATATGCCGTTGTTTCGAAAATACAGAACAAGGCCTGCAAGGACGAGGGCGGTGCTTAGACTCAGGAGCAGTGGTCGGAACCAGCCCATCCCGTTGGTGCCCCAGTACAAATCATTGGAAAGAGCGGCGGCGCTTGATACGCTGGCCAAGCCAAAGAACACCAGGACGACGCTGGGAAAACAGCACAAGGATGCGACGAAGGCAGATCCGCCAATCCACTTCCACAACGATTTGACATCGTTGGAGACGGTTCCCTCGCTCATGGCTGCCATTCCCTCCTTTTGCTTTTCAAGATGTGTTCTCAAATGCAGTCCTGAAACTTGTTCGCTTCTTCGATGGCGTTGCGGTGCCAAATCAGGGGCAACACAGGCGTTCCGTCGGACCATTCACCCATGCCCGTCAGCATGGTTTCATCCGTCATGTATTGGTACGCCCAATCGGCGGTGAAGGTGTCGTTCCGTCCGTGGGCCACGATGTAATCAGCTTGGGCATCGATGCGGCGATAAAAACTCCAGTCGGACAGCGTATCCCGCACAGGGTCGGTCTGCAGGTAATGACTGGCCCCCAACCGCGGGTATCCATAATGGTCCGACTGAATCTCAATCAACTGGTTTCGCTCAGTGGGCAGACCACTGAACATTTGCTGATGGAATGCGCCCGGACACATACCGACGCTCATGTCGTCTTGGGGTACACCGATTTGGACGATGGTTTCCTCTGGCATCAACGAAAGGTTTGGTTGAAGGGATGCTTGCATCGGGCGGCTCGCTGGGGCCTCGAGGGCGACAACGAGCGCATGTGCGCCCCACCCTCGCTCGAGGGCGGCATCAAGCGTCATGAAGGAGTAGGCCGCTCCAAGGCTGTGTCCACCGACCCACAGCGACGTCGGGTCGACCTGAATGTCGCCAAGATGAGCATCAAGCCGTGCGTCTCGCTCGGGTCCGAGAAGCATGCCCTCCAGGTGGTCTAGAGCGGCGCGAAGAGCGACGTCTCTGTAGGTGTGCTGAAGGTAGTCAGACATGCCTTCTTGGTAGGTCGCCTCGTGGTCCTCATGACCGCTCGGCCGCAGGTCTGAGGGGTACTGGATGAACGCCACCGCCATTCCTTTCGCTCCCAAGTGGGAGATCCAGCCTTGGTAAGCATTGATGTCCGGGTATCCAAATCCATGGAGGAGAACAGCCAGCGGAAGGTGAGAAATTGGCAGGTCTTCAGGAATGTTGGGCAGGATGACGTAGACACTGAATTCCACATCATCTTCCAAGTGGCCCTGAACGTCCGACACTTCCTCGGGCATCGGATAGGGTGATCTGTATTGTTCAACCGTGTACGGTCCGGGTACCGAACCATACCCCATCGAGGGTGCTTCGGGGGGCGATGGTGCAAACCCGGCAAGCGCTGGAATGCCGGGCATGACCAACCACGCTGCAAAGAACACTCCGAGCATGTGGACCACCCGCTTTGGAGAAACCCCTTCCCTCCCAGCAGAACGCAATGAGGGAGGCCCTGCGAGGGCAACAAGCAAACACCCCAGGGCCCACCCCATGAGCGTGGGCACCATCAGAAACGCCCCGCGAAGGTAGAACACATCGAGAAGAAGATGAAGCGTAAGAAGGCCGATGAGAAGTCCCAACACGGCGTAGGGGATGGCTAACCAGCCCGCTCGTTCCGGGGAGGAATTGACGGCGTTTCTCAGTCCAAATGCAGCAGGAACAATCACCGCAAACAACGAAAACGTCAACGTTGGTGAGGAACGCAAGGTGAGCGTCCACTCCAGCGAGCGCACGGCGTGGGGCCACACGGAATCAACGATGTCCTTCCCCGACACGAGGCGAGCGATCATCTCGCTGTAAGCCACGAGAATGCCGACAAGCAAGCCCCATTCTGGTGAAATCTTGAGGCCCGTCGAAGAATGCTCCTCCAGAGCATCCGGCACGTCGGCATCCATGAAAAAACATCAAATGATTTTCTACATGAAGTTTCGTTCTGCACCCGACTTGCAGGCTTGGAACGGCTTTCCTGCACGGCCATCAGTACGGAACGTCCTTCCATCCAATTTTGTAGCCGATGAGGTTGAACGATCGGTGGAGAATTGGCGTGATGCCCACAAGCGCAAGCATTGGAAGGCGCAACTCCTCGGATGCGAGGACCGAGGGTCCAAGGAAGAGTTGGCCCATGAGGAAGACCATGATGGCGAAGGGCAACGTATCAAGCAGCGGCGCTTTTGACGAAATGTCTCCTTCCCGCTTGAGCCCACGTCGGCGCTTTAGGAAGGACCCGGTGCTATCGCCAAGCAAGCAGGCGAAACCGAGAAAGGATCCCAAAAGAAACGCCGCCCCGTTGGCTCCACCGACGTAGAACCATGCCTCCTCTGCTCCGATCAACGGATGAGCAAAGACCGTGGCTCCGTCATCAAACACGGAATCCATTGTGCCGGCGGACACGGTCGAGGCGATCAACATGCACAGCAATCCAGAGGTGAGCGACCCGCCGATGAGGCCGTTCCACGTCTTGCCGTCCCCGAGCATGCGGTTTCCGTCTGAAAGGACCCTGCCTCCGTCGATAGGCCATGGTCCATAGCCCGTTTTTGGTAGCCATTTCCCCCACATCATGGCGAAGGTGTTGGCCAAAAAACCGGGCAAATACAACCAAAGCGTCAACACACACAGCAAGAGGAAATCCATGACAACACCTGATGATTAACAGAGGTCCCTTGTGGGCTGAGCCTTTCATGCTTGCGAGATGCAATCGGGGAAACACCCGTCTTCGTTCGCAGAAGATTGGTGCGGATAGCGGGAGTCGAACCCACGACATAAGGTTGGAAACCTCAGATGAT
>CAXHCG010000088.1:0-7132 GCA_964014905.1 uncultured Candidatus Poseidoniales archaeon
ATTGGACGAAATTCTGCGAGGCGGCATTCCCTACGGCTCAACGGTTCTTGCAGCCGGTACGTGCGGTTCTGGGAAGACCACGCTCGGAATGGAATTCCTTGTCCGTGGAGCGCTGGCCGGTGAGGCTTGCGCCCATTTTACCGCAACCGAGCCGTCCGTTAAACTGCTTGAAAACATTCGGCAGTACGCCTTTTTTGACATGAACATGGTCGATTCTGGCCTCATCAACGTCTTCGACATGGACGTGCTCTACTCCTGGCTTGGTTTGGAGAAAGCATCGTTCGATCTTGACGACGTCCACGCGCTCATCAAGTCGATCGTGGACATCGTGAACACCATTGGTGTCACTCGGTTGGTGATCGATTCTGTGACGACCCTGTGCTACAAAATTAAGTCCGAACAGCTGATTCGGGATTTCTTGTTCACGCTTGGGAAAAAATTGGCCACGCTCGGTTGCACCACCATTCTGATTTCGGAAATTACGTCCGCCACGGAAAACGCCCACTGGTCGTCCTTCGGCGTGGAGGAAGCCATTGCAGACGGGATCATTGTCATGGGTGATTCCGAACGGATGGGGCACCTGCTTCGTTTCCTTCAAGTCGTCAAAATGCGAGGTACTTCTCACAGCCGTGCCAAACATGCCATCGAACTTACGCCCCTCGGAGTCATGCTGATTCCAATGCTCAAATGGGGCGCTTCAAGCGACAATTCATCGCGATGGGGGGCATAGGCATGTTCGAACTCGACCAGCGCATTGCAGAGCAGTTGACGCAAGTTTCTCTTGGGAGTTCAGTTCAGGTTCGCATGAGTTCCGCAAACTCGTTTGCAGTCACCGCCAGCACCATGATTCCGCTCATGCAGATGTTTGAGATGGGAGGCGTCTACATTTCAGCGAGCCGAGGGGCCGTTGAAATCATTCAAGCTTTTGAGGCCATTGGCGTCGACGTTTCGAACATTCAATTCCTCGACCTTGTCTCTTCAGGGGTGTTGGGTGGCACCGATGTACCCTACTCAAACATCACGTTTGTCGACAGCCCAATTATGCTGGAGAGCATCATGCTTCGCACCCTTTACACGCTTCGCACCGTGACCAGCCAGCGGAATTTTGTCTTCCTTGACAGCGTTAACGCACTGGCGATCTACAACGACGATCGCATGCTGGCAGAATACCTTCACACCTTCATCAACACCTTCCGTCAGCGCGAAGTCCTCTCCGTTATCCTGAACGTTCCCGACCAAACTCCGCCGTTGGTGTTGGCCAATCTTGACACCTACTGCACCGACCTGGTCGATCGGGGACAGGTGGTCCTGCTCTGAGGTGATGCGTGATGGCTCGAAAAATTACTTTTGACCCCGAAGATGAAGACTTCTTTGGCTCCGTAGGCTCGTTTGGAGTCCCAAAGTTCGACAATGAAATGCGCGGCGGCGTTCCCCGCGGGTTCACGATGGTGGCTTTCACCGAAACCGGCTCGGGGAGCGAATTGTTTGCAAAACAGTTCACGTCGCCAGCTGAAGAATCCGAGAACACCCTTTACATCGCCACCGATGAGGGTCAGCAAGAAATCATTCGTATCTTCAAGAAGTACGATTGGCCTCTTGACATCAACGTCCGGACCATTGGAGAAGAATACAACGCCAACGTCCTCGAGCGAGAACTTCTGGCCAGCCGCTACCGATTGGAAGGGTTTCAACTCGATGACATTCAGCGGTTGGCTCAAACCCGTTTCGTGGACGACAGCAGCCAAGATTACCTGACAGAGGTGACCAACGAAATCATGGGTCTTGGTCCTTACTTCCGAGCCGTTTTGGACAATTTGGATTTCTTCCTCCAGCGTGAAGACCCCGCTCGCGTGGTGTCGATGGTTCGTATGCTCCAGGCCCATGCGCAAATGGTACGGGGATTGCTCATGATCGTCGTATCCACCGACGGTCTTGACCCGGTGGTGAAGCAGGAACTTTCCTCCATCGCTGACATGGTGCTTTCGTTTAAGGTCCGCACCATTGGTACCGACTTCGAAAATTCAATGATCGTTTCGAAATTCCGAAACGCCCCTGAGAACCTCAAGATTCTCGTGTTCCGTGTCACGCCCGAGGAAGGCATCACTCCCGAAACCGTGGAACGTATCGCTTGATGCAGTTCGTGGAGGAAACGACATGTCCAAAACAGTCGGGGCCTCGCCGTCACCCATGGGGAAGCGAGCAGCCACTGGCGGGTACGATGCATCGGGCATCGATGCCGACGCTTGGGAAGTCCTTGAGGGGCAGCTTGAAGCAACCATCCCCAATTACGATCGGGTCAACACATGGATGACCTTTGGTCAAGACAAACGGTGGCGGCGTAATGTGCGAAACCACGCTCAACCCGGCATGAACGTGCTTGAAGTCGGGTGCGGCCCGGGGTCGTTCGCCGAAGACTTGGTGGGAATGGAACTGACGTGTTTGGACCCTTCTCCTGAGATGCTTGCCACCGCTCAACCGCGCGTCGACGCAGCCCGCGCCGCCCGCGGAGAGAAGCCTGCAGAATACGTGCAGGCCATCGCTGAGGACATCCCTCTGCCAGACGACACCTACGACATGGTGTTTTGCTTGTTCTCGTTTCGAGATTTCCAAGACAAAGCACAAGGATTGCGTGAGATTTATCGCGTCCTCAAACCGGGGGGCCAACTGGTCATCTGCGATGCGGGGAAAGCCAACAAATTGCACGGCTTCTTCGGCTACCTTTGGATGAACAGCGTCGTTCAAGTCATGGCCCGTGTTATCACCAAAGAAAAGAATCATCCGTGGAAAGGCTTGGCTGCAAGCTACACTCACTACGGCACCAATGGGTACTATCGAAAGATGTTGAAAGGCGTTGGATTTGAAGAAGTTCAAGGGCGCCTCCTCTACCCGTTTGGAATGGCGAGCCGGTTTCGTGGCACGAAGCCAAAAATGAAGCCATGAAACCAACCCCGTTAGACTCTTAAACCCCCTTTCGTTGGGAAAATTAACAGGTGTTTTCCATGGGTATGTCCGAAGTCCTCCGAAGCATCAAAACAGCCGAACAAGAGGCGGAAAAACGTCTTGCAGATGCGCAGGAAGAAGCCTCAAAAATCGTCTCAGATGCACGACGTAAATCCTCCGAGATGGTGCAGAATGCGGCCGATGAAACGGTGGCCATGACCCAGAAAATTCTCGACGATGCGCGAAGCAAGGCGCAAGGCGAGGCCGACCAGGTCAAATCAGCCGGTGCGAGCGATGTGTCTAGCATTGAATCCAATTCAGCAACCAACAAAGACGCAGCCGTGAAAATGGTTGTTGATGCACTTTCATCCGAGTGAGGCGTTCCAATGTTTGACACGGTGGCCATGTCCCGACTGACCGTCGCTGCGCCCGTTGGACGCATGGCGGATGTCATTAGGACGTGCACTGAACTCGGGTGCGTTCACATCGAATCCTACACCAATTTTGAGGATGGCGTCAAGGTTGGTCAGGCCAGTGCTTCGGACGAAGCCAACCATGTCAGTTCGCTTCTCGCCAAGGTCAGGGCTGCCATTTCAGCGTTTAAGCCCGTCAACGCAGACGGCCCCGTCCCGCTACGCCGAGTGAAGGAACTTCTCGGGGGCTCGTTCGGCGACGAGCTCCAAACTGGCCTCAGCCTCCTTGATGCGCACCGCGACGCCGAAACCGAATTGGAAGTGCTGGACGAACAGATTCACCTCTTGCGCCGCCTTGCTCCTCTCAACATGGATTTGGAACTGCTGGCAGGATCGGACCGAGTCGAGGTCTACGTCGCTGAAACCAAAAAAGCCAGCAAGGCCGCAAGCACCTTCGGCGCTCTTCTCACCAAGGTCGAATTGGCTTCCGCTCCGGGCATTGTTGCCGTCGCATGCATGCCCGCTGACGGAGCAGAAGTGCAAATGGCCATCGGCGAACTTGGTGGCAAGCCAGTACAAATCCCGAGCATGGAGGGTACGCCCGATGAAGCACTCAAGGCGCTCCTGTCAAAGCGAAGCGAAGTCGAGGGGACGATGTTCTCGGCCTCGGAGGACTCGGGGCGCTGGGCTCGCAACAACGGGCGAAACATCCTCGCCGTTCACGAGTACCTTTCAAAAGAAGATGAAATCCATACCGCTCCTACACAACTGGCCGTTTCCGGTCAAGCCTTTGCTCTTGATGCATGGGTTCCCAGCAACAAAGCAGACAAGGTAAAGGCAGCGCTTGGTAAAATGGCCTCCCACGTCGAGATTGAAGCCTTCGTCAATGACCACCACGGCCACGACGACCACGATGATCACCACCACGAGCCTGCACCGCCCGTGGCCCTTGAAAACGACGCCGTTTCCCGGCCGTTCGAACTCATGGTCGGATTGGTCGGCCGCCCCACCTATGGGACATTTGACCCGACGTTCTTCCTGATGCTCACGTTCCCAATGATCTACGGCCTTATTCTGGGCGACTTTGGCTACGGCTTCATCATCTTCTTGCTCGGCCTTTGGCTTGGCACCAAACCCTTCGCCGCTGACCCTGTCGCGAAGAACGGCATCACCATTCTGAAGTGGATGGGCGTTTGGTGCATGATTTGGGGCTTCCTGTTCGCTGAAGGCTTTGGCTTTGTGTGGGACGATACCGGTCAAATGGGCGATGCTTCGCCTCTTGCTGGGCTTTATGCCTGGACGTATGACAACATCACGTTCCCTGGATTTGTGACGGACACCCTCAACATGAGCTACATGCACATTCCGTTCCACCGGGCCACCTCTTCGCTGAGCGAATACGTGCTTCTTTCGGTGTACCTCGGTGTAGCCCATTTGATGTTTGGATTCATCTTGGGCTTCATCAACGTCGCTCGAGCACACGGCGTCCTCGCGGCGTTCTTCGAAAAGGGAAGCTGGATCATCATCCTCGCTGCCGGAACCCTTCACATCTACGGATTCCTGACCAGCGACCAAGGCGTCTTTGACGCTACACCCTACGCACTGCTCACACTTGTTGGCGTGGCTTGCTTGATCATCGGTCTCGCCGTCTTCGAGAAGTTTGGCTGGGCGGGCGGGCTCATCATGGGCCCAATCGAAACCTTCGGTTTGTTGGCCAACACCCTCTCCTACCTGCGTGTGATGGGCGTTGGCGTGGCCGGCGTCAAAATCGCCGAGGTTTCCATCACCATGGGATGGGAACTTATGTGGTCGGGTGGCGGCATCGTTTCCATCGTTCTCGGGCTCGTCCTGTTCCTCTTCATTCAAGTCTTTGCGCTCGCTCTTGGACTGCTCTCTCCGAGCATCCACGCTGCCCGTCTCCACTTTGTGGAATGGATGGGCAAGTTCTACGACGGCTCCGGTCGGGTTTTTACCCCGATTGGCGGTCGCACCCTCCATACGGAGGGGCAATCATAGTCCCATGGACAACAAACTGGAGGTAGAAATATGAACAAGAATACCCTGAAAATGAGCCTGCGCACCCTGATCGTTCTGTTGACCGTCGCCTTGGTCGCCCAAGGCGTCGCTGCAGCGGATGAAACGACGGACTCCGGTGCCACAGACGGAATGACTGGCGACGTTGGTGTCGGTCTAGCCCTTGGCCTTGCCGCCATTGGTGCTGGATTCTCCCAAGCCGCCATCGGCAGCGCTGCTGTCGGCATGCTTGCCGAAGACGGCAGCAAGTTCGGTGTGGCTTTGATTTTCACCGCTCTCCCTGAATCCATTGTGATTCTCGGTGCCCTTCCGCTCTTCCTCAACTGAGGAAAACGGTCAACCGTTGGGCTTTGCCCGCACGAATTACGAACAATGGAGACGATACGATGACCCTAGAAACACTTGCCAACGACATCGCAGCAGCTGCTGAAAGCGACGCTGAAGCGTTGATTGCCAAGGCCAAGGCGGAAGCCAAGCATTTGCTTGCGGACGCTGAATCCAAAGCGACAACCCTTCGAGAAGAAGCGCAGCAGCGCGCGGAAAAAGAAGCGGAGCAAATTGCACGAGAAACCGTCGCAAGCGCCCGCCAGTCCAACCAGAAGGACGTTTTGATTGCCCGGCGCAAAGTGCTCGATGCCACCCTTGCGGCGGCCAGAGAGCACATCGCTGACCCCGGCATGAAAGGCCGTGCCGCTGTGCTAAAATCCCTGCTTGCTGACTCAAAGAAGCTCGCAAAAGGGAAGTACATCATTCGGCCCGTGGAAGTGGATCGTGCTGCCATCTCAAAACAGGCAGGCGACCGCAAAGTCGGCGAAAGCGTGGACGGCCTCGGGGGATTCATCCTCGAAGCCGAAGACGGTTCAGTCTCGTTTGACATGCGATTCGACAACATGCTCGAACGAGCCTGGTCGAACCAACTCGCTGCGGTGAACGAAACACTCTTTGGATGAAAGAAGGTGAAAAAATGATGCTCGGAAACACCCCATACGTCGTCTCACGTGCCAAGGCACGACGACAGAAGTTGGTTGACCGAGCACGGCTTCGACAACTTATCAACCAGTCCGTTGACCAGTTGACAGTGGCCGTTGGCGACATCGGCTATCGGGCTGAAATTGACCTCTATGCAGGCAAACTCTCCGGTGGCGATTTGGTCGAGGCTGCGCTGACGCACAACCTCGAAGGCGAACTGACCGAGATGGTCAACATGGCCAACAAAACGATTCGTCCGCTGATCGAAATCTACACGTCACGATTTGAATATCAAAACGCAAAAGCGGTGTTTCGTGCGATTCACAACGAAGTCTCGTTGGAGGAAGTCGGAAACAGCATTCTTCCCGAAATCAACGATGTTAACACACCTTGGCTCAAGGTGATCGAAAGTTGCGACGACATGAAATCAGCCGCCACCTTGATGCGACGAAAATCATTCGGCTCTGCTCTTGCCAAGGTGCCTGAAGATGGGTCGCTCGCTGACTATGAAGACGCCCTCGATCGGCATTATTACGCTGCGTCGCAACGAGCGCTTCTGCAGTCCAAGGGCGCACCTGCTCGATTTTTGTCCCGTTTGTTCGCAGCTGAGATTGACCACAAGAACATCGTGAACATTCTCGAAGCAAACGCCGTTGGCATCTCCAATGAACACTTGGTAACGTTGCTCATCCCAGGCGGCCGTCTGGTCCCAAAGCGAGCCTGCTCTGCTATTGCAGTCAACGGGACAGAAGCCATGCTTGACCGGCTGCGTTCTG
>CAXHCG010000089.1:0-7096 GCA_964014905.1 uncultured Candidatus Poseidoniales archaeon
CACTCGAACCTTCGTCGGCAGCGTCAGATGTGTATAAGAGACAGCCTTCAATGACTTTTCCAACAAGGGCTTTGCCGATTCGATCGGCCGCACGACGTATCTCTGGCCCCTCTGGCATGCTTAGAACTCCTTCACGGGGGTTATGATAATCTGTTTACGACGCTGGTTTCATCCAAGACCCCACCGAGCTCTGTGGTCGGTTTGCTGAACTATTGGAGGATCTTCTCAATCGTGAAGGACTGACCTTGGTGGCCCCACTCAACTTGGCCGGGCTCTTCAATTCGGAAGTACTTGGTCGAGAATGTTCGTCCAAGTTCGGAATGTTCTTCGCTGAGCCAGAGCTTAATTCGGGTGCTGTAGGTTCCGTGCGATCCAATGGCTGCGACCCCACAAATGCCGTCAACGAGGACGGGATGTGGGTGAGAGGGAGCGACCGGCTCAGTGTCAAAGGGATGAGCATCGGACTCGAGGGCGAGGTTTTCTTCAGTGCCGGGTTCGGTTTTCTGTTCGTTGTTCATGACCAGCAAAGCGATTTACTGGATATAAAGAATCAAACATCTTCTTCTGAAAACCGTTCGTCGGTTGCGGAGAGGCCTGCGGCTTCTGCGCGCGCTGCGATGCGCCTGAGGCTTCGCATGGCATCGTCGATGTCCTCAACTTGTTCAGCGAAGCGTGTTGGGGGCCAACCGCAATCGATGACCCCTGCTTCCACGGCACTTTCTTCGATCCAAGCGCCACAAGCCGAACCGTAGCACTTGGCTTTGAAGCGTTCAACGTCAAGCCAAAACGTTGTACGGTGACACACCGGACATGTTCTGCACTCGTACTCCGATAACACGGTGATGGCGTCATCGCCGACCACATCGACCTCCCACGCAGCCACGCTGGCCCGCTGCAGTGGCACTTGATGTGATTTCTTGAGAAAGGAACGCAAGACGTTGAGCGCCGTCTCTTGGGAACTAAAACAGCCCATGCCAACCACCGTCCCATCGTCTTCAACGGCACTCGGGACGTACACGCGTCCGGTGATGACCATATTTTGCGCTGGACAAGTCGGCGTTTAAGCCTCCCTCATGCCCGGTGCCATAGAACCTCGATTACCGGCAATCCACCAGGATGCCGCAACGGAGCCTCTGGCTTTTCGATGCGGACGGAGAGGGATGCTACCGTTGCGTTGATGGCGAGGCGGTCGATGACCCGTTGGGCCATGTCTTCCATCAGGCGGATGGGTTCAGGCGCCTTCAGCATCACTTCATCGATGGCGATTTGAATGTCAGCGTAATTCAGGGTTGATTCCAGGTCTTCAATGCGTCCTGTGCTCGAGAGCGTGGCCCAAACGGTAAACACAAATGGCTGGGGTGCGTGATGTTCTTCATCGTACCAACCGTGAACAGCGTTCACTTCGTACGTCTCAAGCCCCACGCTCCACTCCATAAAATCACCTTATCGCTCTTCGTCGCGTTCGTGGACCCATATGAGGTGGTAGCCAAATTGTGTTTTTACGGGTGGGGAGACGGTGGCGAGGGGCGTGTCCCAGACGGCGTCCTCAAACGCCTTGACCATGCGTCCCTTTCGGAACCAGCCAAGGTCGCCGCCCTTCTGACTTGAGGGGCAGGTGCTTTTCTTTCGGGCGAGTTTTTGGAAATCCTTGAGTTTGCCGACTTTGTCCTTGATTTGAACGGCTTCGCTTTTTGAAGCGACCAGGATGTGACTAGCCCAAGCGCTTGGTGCGACCATGAATCTCCCACCAGTTGTCGTGTTTTGAACCCCACGCTCACTCATCCGAGTAGGCCAAGAAGCGCATGTAGGTGCCGTAGATGGTCACTGAGACGCCAAGGGATTCCTCATTGAAGCGGTCCATGGTGTCAGCGTAGGTGTGGTATTCCCAGCTTCCGCTGCCATAGCACACGACCGCCCGCCCTCGCTCGCCTCCGCCCAAATCGTAGACGAAGGGGGCGTGATCGGAATTGTAGGGCATGCCATCGGCGTCCCCTCTGTCGCCGGCGAGCGTGCGGATTTGGATGTCGTAGCGGTCGGCCACATCCGAACGTTTGTTCTGATAGAGTTCCGTGATTCGAGCGATGTGATCCATGTCGTCTTGGTCGTTTCCGAACAGGGTTACGCTGTTGCCTCGATTCGCCGTGTCGGAATCAACGTGGTTCATGTCGAGGTTGAGGTAGAGCCGAAGGTTGTCTTGGAGGCTGTTTTGGAAGGCTTGAACGTAGGCTCGGCTGCCGTAAAGGCCCTCTTCCTCACCGCCCCACGTGCAGAAGCGCAAGGTTCGTTCCGGTTGGCCGGTGGTGTTGACGATTTCACTGAGTTGACGCCCGATCTCCATCACGCTGGCTGTACCGGACGTGTCGTCAACCGCCCCTTGTGCATGGTAGACGGTGTCGTGGTGACCTCCGACGATGACGACTTCGGAGGATTTCCCTCGTATTTCGCCGCACGGCACGTAGATGGTTCGCTCCTCGTCGTTGGTGACGTCAATCAGCATCTCAAGCACGCCTTGCGGCCCTGTAGCGTTGAAGATGGCTTGTTCAAGGAGTTCACCGGCGTCCTTGGACATGGCGATGAAGGGCAGTTCGGTGGGGATGCTTCCACCGTTGGCATCGGTGACTTCATCGATGCGGCTTCCTTTGAAAATCGGCACGCAATCGTTGGCTTCGATTTGTCCACAGTTAGCGTCTTTGTTGACAAAAATAAGGCCAGCGAGGTTGCTCTCGGCGGCCTTTGAGAAAACACCCGTGTTGCCGCCAACGTCAGCACCGCTGCGGACGTAGCCAATGGTGCCCCCTGCGGAAGCCCACAAGGCATCGTCGGTCCCGTTGCCCAGGTCGCTCACTTGGACGTCCTCTTGAAACGTGTACGCTGAGCGTCCGGAAAAACCCTGAATCACGTAATCAATTCGGTGCTGAAATTGAATGACTTGCGAACCGAAGGCAAACGGGCCCTCGCAAGGGCTCGTCCCCCCAATTCCTTGGGTGCATATCCTCAGACTGGGTTCGGCGTTGACGTGATGCATCGGGACCTGATAGGAGTGAAGCGTTGACGTCATCCCCATTGCCTCAAATTGAGCGGCAATGTATTCAGAGGCATTGGCCTCCTCAACGGTACCGCTCATTCTCCCTTCCCAATCTGGATGGCCGAAGGCCACCAGTTCCTCGGCGAAGGTTCGGGTTTGGGCCGCATCGTAGTCAATGAGTTCGTATTCGTAATTCGGGCTAAATCCGAGCCATGATGGACGGATAACGAACACGGCGGTGATCATCAACACCACCACGCCAATGGCCATCAAAGCTTGTGGAGTAAGCACATTCGTACTTCGCCACCATGGGACGTTTTCATCGGCCAAAACGGCATCAACGAACTCGGGTTCTTCTTCAAGGCTGAGCACGGTTTGGTCAGGGGTGGCGCCCTTCAGTCGTTCGAGGAGCTGGGTTTTCGTGCCGCTTACAGGGAGGTTCTGCTCTCGCAGCAAATCCTTGAGTTCCGCAACGGTCTTGCCTTCGAGGTCCATGGGCTCGCCTGTACCAGCGTTGTCATCCTCGTTCAAGAAGTCGGCGGTCCAGCGTCGTTTCAGACTTCATCGCCGGTCCAACGCCGTCCAATGTCGTGCTCATAGCCCAACTGGTCAAGAATTCGGGCGATGATGAAGTCCACCATGTCATCGATGTTCTTTGGGTGGTTGTAGAAACCGGGCGAGGCGGGGATAACAATGGTGCCCCACTGCGAGAGTTTGGCCATGTTTTCGAGGTGGACGGTTGCGTAGGGTGCCTCTCGGGGCACGATGATGAGCTTGCGTCGCTCCTTCAACGCCACGATGGCCGAGCGGGTCACGAGGTTGTCGGAAATGCCAGCAGCAAGTTTTCCGATGGTGGTGCCTGAGCAGGGGCAGATGACAACGGCGTCAATCTTGGCGGAGCCTGAGGCGGACTTGGCGCCCACGTTCTTGGCGTCTTCGAGAATGGCGTTGGTGGCTTCAGCAACGGCTTCGGGCGTGGTGTCGCACTCGTGCTTGAGGGTGATTTTGCCTGAATCGGTGACAACAAGCCGCACGGTTTTGCCCATGTCGTTGAGGACTTCGGCGAGGCGCTTGCCGTAGATGGCACCGGAGGCACCAGAAATACCGATGACCACTTCGCCCATGAGCCAAAACCGGTGGCTCTCCCATTTAGCCTCTTGTTCTTTATCTGCATAATATATTCACAACCTTACCGTTGTGTACGGGTTCCTGCGACGTTTATTCCGATTCTTTTGACCACGATTTCCGCATGACGCTACCGGCCGCTTCGCCGGCGTCCATCGGGTCGTAATCGTGCTCGAAGATCAGGTGCTTGACCAGGTTGTGCTGGGCCACGCTTTCATCGCACACTGGACAATCGTGCCTGTTGGGTTCTCTAAATCCCTGGAAGGCAGCACGGCCTTTGGGCGTGGCGAGACCAGCCACCGTGCGCAACAGGGTGGACATGAACACCAGGCCAAAGAGCACCAAGCAGCATCCAAGGCCTCCAAAGAAGCCTGAGCCCGAGCTGTCTTGGGACAGCCGAATGTTTTGGGTCATGCGTCCTTCGCTGGTGTTCCGAAACGTATCGAGGTCAATGGTGTGTGAGAAATTTTCTCCCCGGAGTTGAAGGAGGATTTCAGTGCCGTCCTCTTCTTCATCCACTTCCATTACGAGAAGGAACATGCCGTCGACGTCGGTTATGCCGCTCACTCCACGGTGCTGGTAGCAATCCACGACGCCGGGTCGGCATTCGACGAACACATCGCGCAGCATCACGGGTGTGTTGTCGCTGTAGGTCGCTTGACCCGTTATTCGGTAGGTCTCAGCGCTTGCCACCGGCAGGGCAAGCACGGCCAACACGAGCACCAGCCACAACCTGCGCATGGTTCGGGCCGCTGGTTGGAACTTATGAAGCCTTGATTCAGCCCAATCGTTCTTTGACCGTACCATGAACCCGAGTTCATGGGCAACCTTGTAACCGGAACCGCTGCCACCTACGTTGAGGAACTTCACATCAACACCGACAAACGCTACGAAATTGCGTGCATCACCCGAGACGTCGAACGGGTGGTTGCAGAAAGCGGCATTCATGACGGCCTGGTGCTCGTGAACCCGATGCACATCACCGCCTCATGTTACGTCAACGACTTGGAGTACGGTTTGCACCACGACATCATGAAGTGGCTTGAAAAATTGGCCCCTTTCCACGGTAGCGACGGACGGGAGGGTGAGGAGTACCACCATCACCGCACGGGGGAAGACAACGGAGACGCTCACCTCAAGCGGCAATTGTTGGGCCAGCAGGTGACGATGCCCGTGCGTGACGGGCGCCTGCATTTGGGGACGTGGGAACAAATTCACTATGCCGAATTTGACGGGCAGCGCAACAAACGCATTTTGGTAAAAGTCGTCGGGGTGATGGTAGCGTGACGCTCTCATCGCCACCTGAACCAATCGGCTACATGGTGGAACTTGGCGTGGAACGCACGTTGTGGAAACCGGGGGCCTCCCGGTTGGAACTCACGCTCACGGAAGACCACCTCAACAAGGGTGGTGTGGCCCACGGGGGAATTCACATGATTCTGCTCGATTCGGCCTTGGGCAGTGCTCTTGTTGCTTCGCTCAAGGTTGAGGAATGGTGTGCGACCACCCAACTCTCAACCAGTTTTCTCGCTGCCGCTCGTCCCGGGGAACGCCTGGTGGCGGAAGGGCGCGTGGTCCGGCGAGGCAAGCATGTGGCTCATCTGTCAGGGGAAGTGAAGGTCGGCAATCGCCTGGTGGCGACTGCGACTGGCACATGGGCGATTTGGTCAACACGTCCACCTTCGCTGTCAAATGATTGACGCGTCGTGCTGTCAATACGGCGATACAGTCACCGCGATGAAGGACATTAGGAAGAAGAATGCAAAGGTGAGAATGGCCGAAAAAGGAACGAACCTAAGATTCCAGTGTGCTGTGGACAACGGGTAAAAGCGCTTTGACGAAGGCCTCAGATGAGACGGTATGCCCAAGTTGTGCGAGGGAAGTTGTTGTGTCGGCAACCAATCCACACCCTGCGACCCCCTCGACGCGACCGGGAGGCGTGTTGAGGTTCACGGAAAATCCGTGTCGGCTGACCCATCGCAGGAAGGAGAGTCCAATGCTGCAGATTTTTCGTCCATCCACCCATACACCCTGCATGCGCTCGTCTCGCACACCGTCCACGCCGAACGTCGCCAGAGCGTCGATCAGCCACCCTTCGATGATGTGGATGATGTCAGCAACCGAGGCTTCTCCCTCCCGTTCACCCCACTTGAAAACAGGATAGCCCACCAGTTGTCCAGGTCCATGCCAGGTCAAGCCTCCACCACGGTCAACCCCCACGGTCTCGTAATCAGCGGGTGGCAGAATTCCGTCGTTCCGGGCGCGAGGACCAACGGTGACCACTTCGGGATGGGACAACAGGAGCAATGTATCAGGAATTTGACCGTCAATGCGTTGCTGCTGGAGTTCCTTCATCAGGGTTTGAGCCTCTTCGTAGGGGACGACGCCAAGTTCTCTGACATCCATCATGGGCAACACGTCTTCAGAATTTTCCAGATGAGCCAAATCCACCCTGGCCTCGTTCCGTCTTGTCAAGGCCTTCCATCGTCGTCTCGACGAGGGTGACGAGGGGCACGGGTGCAAACAGCAACTGGGCGACTCGCTCACCGGCTTTGACAGTAAAGGAATCGCCTTCTCCAATCCACGTGGCCAACACCTTGAGTTCTCCACGGTAATCAGCGTCGATGGTTCCAAGCCCGTTGGGCATGATCATTCCCTTCTTCCCCAGCGATGAGCGGCACCGTAGCTGCCCTTCCCACCCTTCTGGAATGGCGACCGCCCAGCCCGTTGAAATCATGACAGACGCACCTCTTGGAACCTGAGTTTCCTCAATGGCGTACAAATCCCATCCTGCTGCTAGAGCCGAGCCCTGTGTGGGCAAGATGGCGCGCTGGTCGAGTCGGGCGAAGGGGATTTCCAGCGAAACACGGTCCATGGTTCAACTCACCATACAGCCCTTTTTGCTGTCTCTTATACACATCTGACGCTGCCGACGAAGGTTCGAGT
>CAXHCG010000090.1:0-7079 GCA_964014905.1 uncultured Candidatus Poseidoniales archaeon
GTCGAAATCCGATTGCCCTGCCCGCCAAGTGAGGGATGGCCTTCCAGCGTAACGCACTGGGTTCCCGAAAAGACAGAATTGTTCAGGTATGAACCGAACTGGCCGTTGTTATCGCCGCGCCAATCCAGGCCGGTGTGGTTGCCTGACATGGACAAGCCATCCATTACCACTGCGGCTCGGTGAAGTTTCACGGCCGGTTGGGTTGGGCTCTCGGCCTCAACGTGCGCCTGGCTGATGTGGACCCGTCCACTCGCACCTTCGGGCATGGTGTCACCGTTGTCCACCTCAAGGGCAGGCAACGAAGGATTGTTGTTGAAAAGGTGCAGACCTTCAAGTCGAAGGTCAACCGAATTCACGGCGAGTAAACCGTGCCCTTGTGACCCAGAAACGGTGCAAGAAGAGCAGCGAACATCGCCCGAAGAAGATTCAACATCGTTGGATTCAAAGTAATACAAGCCGGCTTGTTCTTCTGCGCCGGCGGAGGTTGAACCCCCGTTGTTCTCGGCGGTCAAGTTGAGGAAGTCCACTCGGCGGGCATCCAACACATGGGCCCCAGAGTAGCCGTTGTCGGCAAGATGCATCCCCTCGATGGACACCGTGGCTCGGTTCACGATGAGCCCCTGTTTGGTGTTGTTGTGAAGGAACCAACCGCTTCCCTGCATGGCGCCTCCAGAAGTGGAGTGGACCCCTGGCCCGACGGAACCAGAAACCTCGAGGTCCTCGAACGTTGGAGCAAAAAACGAGGAACGTATGGCGATACCAGCTTCGTGAGGACCTTGGCCAGGATCACCTGAGTTTCGGACCGTCAAGTTGCGGAACGTGGTGGTTGAATCAACAAAATACAAGCGGACGCCGACCGTTGTTGAGTTTTCGATGAGGGTATCATCAAACCAAGCTCCAGTCGCATTGACTTCCAGCGCAGCATAGCCAATGTTCGGGGCCTTAGCTCCTGGGCCACCTGTTCCCGTTATGGTCAAGTTGGTGAAGTCGGCCGTCTCGTAATTGGTGTAATTTGTGTGGTTGTTTTTGTCGACATAGACGCCTCGATACATCGAGTCACTGATGTGGGCATGGCGGACGACAGCATGTGTATAGCCTCCATCATCGATATGGCGAACGACGATGCCAGTGTCCGATTTGGTGACGGAGATGTTCGTGAGCAAGGGCTGACTGTCCTCCACCCAAATACCGGCGACCATGGCCCAAGATGAACCCGTGCAGTTGTCGACGGTGATGCCTTGAATCAGACCACCCGAGCCACCCCAAATGTTGACCGCACGGGTCAAAATATCGGAGAAGACAGCACGGTTGACGATGGGTGTTGAGCCGGCTCCAATGGAGAGGCCGATACCGTAACGCCAGTCGTTTTGAAAGCCGAGGTCTCGGCCGGCCTGGTCAACAAACAGGTCAGTGATGCGAGGTGCTGAGGATTCAAACAAGTCCACGGCAACACGATCGGGATTGACCACGGTCAGGTTTTCCATGACTGGGTTGGAGCCGTAAACGGTGACGCCGTAGATTGAATCCTCGACGGTCAGGTTTTGAATGAGCGACCCTCGGCCCGATGATGAACTGTTGAATTGGATCCCTTCATGGTCGCCCAACCCAGAGGCTTCCAAAAGGACAGGGCATGATTGCGTCCCCAAAACGGTGAGCCGGCCGTCAACAACGATGCGTTCATTCGCTGGCAGTTGGACCACCGTGCATGGTTGAATGATGACTTCATCGGCCACCCCGATGGTGTAGGAATCGGTCAGGGTTTGGGTGCCCGACCATGTGGTTTGAGCGCGAGCTTGGGTCAACTGAGGTTCGTCCACTTTGCCCCTCATGACGGCGTCTTGCCCGGTTGGGACCATGTGCAACAACAAAGGAAGAACAAAAAGAAGCACGAGCGAGAGCGCAGTCCTGGTGGACGCTACGTGCTTCATACGACGAAGGACCCCCCCGTCCTTCTTCAAAGGTCCCCTACCATGTCCACAACGAACTTCAGCAGGAACCAATAAATCCCGACTTGAAATGCTTCGTGCCATGCCCGAAGCGTTTGTGCTGTTCAAAACTGAACCAACCCATGAACGGGACGTCTACTTGACGCTTGCAGGCCACGATGGGGTGGCAGAAGTTCACGCTCTGTACGGGGAATTTGACTTGTTGGTTCGCATTTCATCGCCCACCTCGAAGGAACTCTCCCTTCTCCTCATGGATTCCTTTCGAAGAATCAAAGGCGTCAAGGAAACACAAACGCTGATCGCCGTGGAGGCCTGATAGCGTGGCCATCGGTTTTGTGTTAATGACCACCTATCCCGGGAAAGAAGCCACCGTTCGTGAGGCGCTTGCCAACGTGGACTTGGTCACCGACCATTGGATGTTGTTCGGAGAATACGATCTCATTGCACGGGTTCAGGCTGACGAAGAATACGCGTTGACACGCTGCATCGTTGAAGAGATTCGACAACTCCCCGGTGTTCGGGAGACGAAGACGCTCATCGGAGCCGAACTTTAGGTCTAGAGCACTCGGTGCAACCGTTGGGCAGCCGAGCGGGCGGCGTTCACGCATCCAGCCTGTCGGAAGCAACGGGCTGCCTCCCGAAGAGCCGTCGCTGATTTTGAAGCATCCAAGTGCCCTTTGAGGTACCACCACCGCGCAGCATACCGGTGATGGGGGGTACCCATCTCCGGCCAAGCATCGGGAAGTGGAAGCGTTTCAAAGACCTTCAACGCAGATTCAGCCCCGGTCCGAACGAGGTGTTCAGCAAACGTCAACCCGACCACGGCTTTGTGAAACGGCGATGGCTGAGCGGCCACGGCTTGTTCATACATGCCTGTGTGGTCCCCGCCGGCTCCTGTAGCAGACGACAACGCTGCCTTGAGTCGGGCATGAAGGACGATGGGGTCGTGCCGATGACTGAGTGATTCAAGGCCGTCGATGAGTGACTGCGCTCGCTCGCTATCGCCAGTAAGAAGAGCCATGGTATGCTGAACAAGGCTCATGCTGACGGTGATGGATGAACGGGTCTCAATTTCGTCTGGTAGGTTGATGCGGCGAAGAAGGGCCCGAGCATCGTCGAGGTTGGTGGTGTTCACCTCATCGAACAGTCGGTCTTCAACTCGCTGAACCGCCGCTTTGACCAACCAACGGGCGGCGTCAATGTTGGAGGCCTGTTCGAGTTGTGCATTCAACAGGCGTTCAGCCTCCTCAGATTCGCCTTCCAAGACGGCCAATCCGTGAGCAAGTTCGTTCCGAAGGACATCGGTTTGGACGCGTTCCAGATGCTGACGTACGCGTTCGTTTTCTTGCCGATGCAGGGCGATTCGGCCAGCCCAATAGTGGAGGTCCTCTTCGTCTGGCCGCTGCTGCGTAGCCCTGTCAAAAATCACGGCCAACGCTCCGCTTTGACCGGTGACGAGTCGGTCGAATTGTTCCCCCATCTTGGACGCAATGTCCTCGTGGTCCAACGCCAGTTGGTGATAGAGATGCAACACGGCATAAGCAGGGTTCTCGATGTGGTCTTCCCAATGGTCCAGTGCGCGTTGGTGAAGCGAAAGGAGGTGCTTTTCATCCAGCATGGTTCGCCGCACGTTTCGAATCAGGTGTTGCACTTCAACATCAAGTCCGTCGGGTGACCAGCGGAGCAAGGCTCGTTCATCCAACTCTGCGATGGATTCACCCCCGGGCGCAATCTTTGACGGAAGAGGACGGGGGAACAACACCATTGTGTCCAGGCCGTTAAGGCCTTCCTCGGTCAGGCCGTTCAGCATGGTTTGTTCAACAAACGTTTGGATGTCGACGCCTGCCTCAGGCAACGGATCGCCTTCACGGTAGAGGTGAATGGCCATGGGATGCCCGTCGAGCGCTTTGGCCACCCGAAGCCTCAACTCGTCTTCGAGGTGGTCACCCAAGAGATGCTTGGCGTCGTTTGGGGGAAGGTTTCCAAGATGGAGCAACGGCCAGTCGAACCGGTCAGGGAAAGGAAGCCGTCCAGCGAGAACGACCACCTGTTGACGCTCGCAGAGACCCTCGAACAGCAAAGCGACCGCCTCTTGATGGCGTTCCGCCAAACGATGGAGGTCATCCACCACCAGCACGGCAGGACCGTCCTCAGCAACCTGTTCAATCATGGCTTCCAAATCCTTAGCGAGAACGTTCTCTTCAGGCATCCAATCAACCACGATGGACGTTGCATCGCTCAATTCATCGAGGCTTGACCACCGTACTGGACGGGTTTGTCCATCGGCCCATGCACGGAGCAGGGTGGTTTTACCGACACCAGAGAGGCCGCCAATGAGGGCCATGTTGTGTTCCTCAACAAGGCTGGCAAGGTCGCGAAGTTCATCGCTCCGGCCAACGATTGAGGCTGCGGTCATGGCTTCGCCAGAAGGATGGTTCAGCGGAGCTTCTCCAACCGGTGGATGTTCAAGCAACCACGCTCTCCCCGCATCGGCGATGTGGTAAACCTGCCTTCGCCTAGAACCGCCACCCAGCACGTGAGCAACACGAACGGAGATGAAGTCAAGCTCCAACAAGGCATTGAGAGGTTGGTTGAGCCCTGAACGCACCACGCCCATGGCATCGGAGAGCCCCGGAAGCGAGATGTCCCTTGGAACATCCCACGCCTTGGCGAGCGCATCGGGAAAGGTCCCGAGGTAGCGCAACAGCCTTTCTTGCCCTCGGCTCAGCATAGCAACACCTCTGCCTTGGGAACCTCCTTCATCAATCATACCCACCGCTGTGTCTGCAAGAAGGCAGGGTTGCCCTTTTGAGTCAGGGGGAGCGTGCAGAAGCCATGCCCGTGGATTTGGCTTCGGCCGACCTCCCGAATGAACCGGGCGTTTACCTCTTCAAAAATGACCAGGGACGTGTTCTCTACGTCGGCAAGGCCACGCGGCTGAGCGAACGCATTCGCTCCTATTTTGCCAGTAACCCGGACCGCCACATGATTCCAGAACTGGTCGCACGGGCTGACGGCATCGAGTGCATCGTCACACAAACACCCCAAGCTGCCCTCATTCTGGAACGGCAGCTCATACGCGAACACATGCCGAGGTTCAATTCCATGCTCAAAGATGGAAAGTCGTTTCCCTATTTGGCCCTCACCAACGAGGACCATCCGCGCATCATGTACTCACGCAACCCTCCAAAGAAGGCTGAACGTTGGGGCCCATTTCCCAACGCCAACGCGGCCAAGCAAGTGATGCAACTCCTGAGGCGCTATTTTGGAATTCGCGACAAGGATTGTCGAGGCCAAGATGGATGCATGTCTCAACACATTGGACTTTGCCGTGGCCCGTGCGTGGACCCTGAAGGCTACCACCAAGTGGTTCGCAGCGTACGGAAAGTTCTGAATGGAAATGCGAGCGTCCTCATCGAAGAATTGATTGGAGAAATGGATGGATTCGCAGCGAGCCAGCGCTACGAAGAAGCGGCCTACACCCGAGACATGATCAAGGCCGTAAGAACCGTCACCAGCCAGCAAGTCATTTCTTCAAAGGTCTACAGGGAATGCGACGCACTGGGTTTTGCTTCGGATGGCGATCTTGCCGCCGTGGTTGTTCTTCACGCCGACGACGGCATCGTTCAGGGCCAAGAAGCGTGGCCGGTCATCCATCGGGGCGACATCGGTGAAACCGTCTCAATGTTCATCTCCGAACATTACGCTCATCGCAAGCCGCCTCGTCTTCTGCTCTCGCCAATTCCGATTTTTGACGGACTCCAATCCTGGCTTGATGAGCGTCGCGGCTCTACGGTGGAACTCCGAACACCTCAGCGAGGTGATTTGGAGAACCTGGCCACGCTCGCACGTCAGAACGCTGAAATCCAATTGAAACGGCTGGCGAACAAATCCAGCGGTTCGTTGGAACAACGAGCAGCAGACGATGGCGCCAAAACCCTCGGAATGACGCAGCTTGACCACATCGTGTGTTTTGACATGGCACAACTCCAGGGCGATGAACGGGTCGGGGCCAGCGTCGTCATGCGAAACGGACGTCCAGCAAAGAAAGAATATCGGAAATACATCGTCAAGGGTGAGGCGATGGATGATCTGCGGATGATGGAAGAAGTGGTCATCCGTTGGGCAAAACGTCAGGAAGAATGGCCTGACTTGCTCCTCATCGACGGTGGTGAAACACACCTCAACACGATTCGGCGGGCGCTGAAAGAGCACGATTGGGCGGACCGGTTTCCACTGGCTGCGCTGGCCAAGCGGGAAGAAACGATTTTCCGCAACGGGTTAGAACCGCTGGTGTTGGACCGCTCCGGCCGCGTGCTGGTTCATGCTCGAGACGAGGCTCACCGTTTCGTGAACACCTTTCACCGCAAGCGAAGAAGCCGCTCAAGGCTCGCCGACCCGCTGGAAGGTGTGGAGGGACTTGGCGCTAAAAAACTGCAAACGTTGCTCCGTCATTTCGGCGGCCGCAGAGGCATAGAGCACGCAGGAATTGCGGAGTTGGTCACCGTCCCCGGCATCGGCCCTGCGTTGGCCGAGCGAATTTTCGAGGCCGTTCGCTAGCGGGACAATTCGTCGATGTAGGCCATGTCTTCTATGGTCTCACCGTGCCGCAGAGCCGGACTTGAGAAACCAGCGAGGTCGGCAAATTCATGGTCCCCAATTTGCGCTTTGTTGACGGCGGCTTGCCGGTTGGCCAAGGCGTTCTTTTTGCGCTTTTTCTTTCGACGTCGACGACGAACAAACATGACCAGGAGCAAAAGAACAATGGCAGGATAAACCCAGAACTGAATGAGGAAGTACATCCACCCAACCTGAATGCGGAAGGTCAAATCATCCTCAAATTCACCGGGTGGGACGATGTACGTTACCGTTTGACGGCCACCGTCTTCGGAAAGGATCACGTTGCCTGCTGACGACGAGACGTCCACCACGGTGATGCCACGTGGAAGCGTGAACGTGATTGGTCCAGAATAGGCAGCGCCGTCAATGGGTGAATCAACATCACCGTATTCGTTTGGAAGGTTGGTGTTGACCGGTCCCGTGCTGATGGTGATGGTCTCTTCGTTCGTGGGTGGGTAGGACAAGCCATCTCCGCTCAAAAGCGAACCTCGCAAGCCCTTCGTCACCGCATCG